>PTKH01000001.1 GCA_002937655.1 Alphaproteobacteria bacterium MarineAlpha9_Bin3
ACGGCATTAGTTGCATTCAGTCCAGTTGGCAGAACATTTTTAACAGATAAGCCTCTAACATATGATTTTGCTCAATCTTTAGACTTTACAAAAGTAAATCCTCGTTTTAATAAGCCAAATTATGAGCATAATATTAGTATAACTAATAAATTAAGAAATTATGCAAAAGATATTGGTGTGCCTTCAGCAACGTTATCAATTGCATGGCTATTATCTCAAGGAAATCATATAATTCCTATTCCAGGAACACGCTCTTTAGAACACTTAAATGAATTAGTAGCTGCTATTGATTTTGATATGACAGATAGAATTAAAAATGAAATAGAAAATATGTTGCCATTAGGTTGGGCTTACGGTGATAGATATTCTGAATCTCAATGGATTGGGCCTGAACGTTATTAAATATATTTATTTTAAATATTAATATTTTTTTTCTTTATTTAATAGATAGAATTTTAATTAAATATAATTTAAGATAATTATATATTTTTTAACAAAAGGTAATAAAAATGTCAGATAGAATTGAAAAAAATGGTCTTAGTATAGATGAAAAATTAGTAACTTTTATAGAGTCAGAGGCTATTCCAGGAACTGGAATAGATATTGAAAAATTTTGGCAGGGTTTCGCAAATATTATAAAAGAACTTGGTCCTAAAAATAAAATCCTTTTGAAAAAACGAGAAGATATGCAGTCTAAAATAGATGAATGGCATATTACACACAGAGGACAGGAAATAGATAAGGAGTCATACAAATCTTTTTTATTAGAGATAGGTTATTTAGTTGCAGAAGGAGAAGATTTTAAAATTGACACAAATAATGTAGATGTAGAAATAGCAGATTTATGTGGACCTCAATTAGTGGTTCCTATTATGAATGCTCGTTATGCATTAAATGCTGCTAATGCAAGATGGGGAAGTCTATATGATGCTTTTTATGGAACTGATGCTATGGGAGATTTGCCTCCAGAGGGAGGTTATAGTAATGATAGAGGCGATAAAGTAATTTCTAATGCTAAGGCTCATCTGGACAAAGTAGCACCTCTAGATTCTTATAAATGGCATGAGGTTTCCAGAATAAAAATATTAGAGGGGCAATTGTGTTTATTCGTTAATGAAGAAGAGGTTTCATTAATCAATAAAAGTCAATTTATTGGTTATATTGAAAATAATAACACTGTAGAAGAAGTAATTTTATTAAAGAATGGCCTACACATACGTATTTTAATTGATCCTAACCATGTAATTGGAAAAATAGATAAAGCAAATATATCAGATATTATTTTAGAAGCTGCACTTACTACTATAATGGATTGTGAAGATAGTGTGGCAGCAGTAGATGGAGAAGATAAAGTCTTAGCTTATAAAAATTGGTTAGGCTTAATGAAGGGAGATTTAACAGAGGATTTAGAGAAATCAGGTAAAAAAATTACTCGTAGACTTAATACAGACATAGAATATAAAAATTCTGATGGAAAAGTTTCTATTTTAAAGGGCAGATCACTAATGCTAAATAGAAATGTTGGTCATTTAATGACGAACCCTTGTGTACGGGATATTTCTGGTAATGAGGTAGGAGAAGGTTTAATTGACGCAATTTGCACTACGTTGATAGCTATGCATGATTTATCAAAATCTGAGGGTATACGTAACTCTTTAAAAGGGTCAGTATATATAGTTAAACCAAAAATGCATGGACCAGAAGAAGTAGCATTTACAGATGAAATTTTTTCCCATGTTGAAAGAATATTAGGTCTGCCTTCAAATACAGTAAAAATAGGCATTATGGATGAGGAAAGAAGAACTAGTGCAAATTTAAAAGAATGTATTCGTTCAGCAAAATCAAGGGTAGCATTTATTAATACAGGATTCTTAGATAGAACTGGCGATGAAATACATACTTCTATGGAGGCCGGACCGTTTTTAAGAAAAGGTGATATGAAAACTACTGATTGGATTAAGTCTTATGAGGAAAGAAATGTAGATATTGGACTTAACTGTGGACTACAAGGTAGAGCACAAATTGGTAAAGGTATGTGGGCAATGCCAGATCTAATGAAGGATATGTTAGAACAAAAAATAGCACATCCAAAAGCTGGAGCTAACTGCGCATGGGTACCAAGTCCCACAGCTGCAACACTTCATGCTATGCATTACCATATGATAGATGTTTTTGAAGTTCAGGATGAAATTATTAAAGGTGGCTCTAGAGGAACTTTGGATCAGTTACTAAGAGTACCAGTTGCTGATGGTCATAATTGGTCTAGTGAAGATATAAAACAAGAAATAGAGAATAATGCACAAGGTATATTAGGTTATGTGGTTAGGTGGGTAGATCAAGGAGTAGGTTGTTCAAAAGTTCCTGATATCCATAATATAGGTTTAATGGAAGATAGAGCTACATGTAGAATTTCGTCACAAGCCTTAGCAAATTGGCTTCACCATAACATAGTAACCGAAGAGCAGGTTATGGAGTCTATGAAAAAAATGGCAACAGTTGTAGATAAACAAAATAAAAATGATGGAAATTATATTTCTATGTCTCCATCATTTGATACTGTAGCATTTAAAGCGGCGTGTGATTTAGTGTTTAAAGGAAGAGTTCAACCATCAGGATATACAGAGCCAGTTCTGCATACCCGAAGATTAGAGCTTAAAAGTAAAGAAAATATTAATTAGTAAGTATATTATGTCTTCAGAAATTTTATGGACTCCTCAATCAGAAATTGCTGAAAAATCAGCCTTAAGTCAGTTTGCTAATAAATTAGGATTTGATAATAATTCTTATGAAGAATTTCATGCTTGGTCTGTTAAAAATAAAGGAGAATTCTGGAGGGCAGTGTGGGATTTTACCAATATTATTGGTGATCCAGGTACTATTAGTTTTATGCCAAATGAAAAATTTCCAATGACAGGTGCCCAATTTTTCCCTGAAGCAAAATTAAATCTAGCAGAAAATCTGTTACAAGGTGATGATGATTTTATTGCAGTTATAGAAACGGATGAACAAGGTAGAAGACAGGATTTTTCAAGAAAAAAACTAAAAGATAAAGTTGCAAAAATAGCAAATGGTTTAAAAAAAATAGGAATAAAGCCTGGAGATAGAATTGCAACTATATTACCTAATAGAATAGAAGCACTGGTAAGTCTTTTGGCTGCTTCTTCAATAGGAGCTATTTGGACATCTTGCTCGCCTGATTTTGGTACTAAGGGTATTATTGACAGAATTGGACAAACAAATCCTAAAGTATTATTTACAACATCTAATTATCGATACAATGATAAGGATTATGATTTTTCATCAAGAATATCTGAAATTGTAGCTTCGTTAAAAGATTTAGAATCTATAATAATTGTAGATGATTTACAAATTAATAAATTAGATATAACTTATGATTATATATTATTCGACCAATTTGGTTCTAAGTCTGAAATAGATTTTATAAGTCTTCCCTTTTCTCATCCATCATACATATTGTATACATCGGGTACAACAGGTGCACCTAAAGCAATAGTTCATTCAATAGGGGGTACTATTCTACAACACTTTAAAGAACATAAATTACATAATGACCTTAGACCTCAAGATAAAATAATGTGGTATACTAATATTGCTTGGATGATGTATCACTGGGTAGTATCTTCTTTAGGTTGCGAAGCAACGCTGGTAATATACGATGGTGTTCCAATAATAAAAAAAAATAATATTATGGATGGTTCACTATTATGGAAGGTTGCTGAAAAAGAAAAATTAACACATATGGGTATAAGTCCTAAATATATGTCAACTCTTGAAGATATTAATGAAAGCCCCATAAATAAATATAATCTAAAAAATCTAAGATGGCTTATGGCAGCAGGTTCTCCTGTTGCGCCAAGTCAGTTTGATTGGATATATAAAAATATAAAAAATAATATGGGTTTTGCTTCAATATCAGGAGGTTCAGAGCTTCTTTCCTGTTTTATGTTGGGATCTCCTATACATCCAGTTAGAAGAGGAGAGTTAACTGTAAAGGGTTTAGGAATGGCTGTTGATATATATGACTCAAATAATAAATCATTAATCAATGAACCAGGAGATTTAGTGTGTACTCAACCTTTTCCATCAATGCCAATAACATTTTGGGGTAAGAACGGAGATGAACGATATAAAAAAACTTATTTTGAAGAAAGAGAAGAAATTTGGACACATGGTGATTTAGCTGAAATTAAGCCTCATGGTTCTGGAATTATTTATGGAAGAACTGACAATACATTGAACCCAGGTGGGGTAAGAATAGGTACTGCTGAAATATATAATGTATGTGAAACTTTAAAAGAAATTGATGATTGTTTAGTTTTTGGAAATAGAGTTGATAATGATGAAGAAATTATTTTGTGTATAAAATTTAATAATCCTTATATTATAGATAAAAATTTTGCAAAATCACTAAGAGAAATGATAAGAAAAAATACTTCACCAAGACATGTTCCAAATAGAATTTATCAAGTAGAAGATATACCATATACTATGAATGGAAAGCGAGTAGAAAGCGCTGTAAAATGGGTATTGTCAGGTAAAGAAGTTCCTAATTTATCATCTTTATCTAATCCAGAATGTTTAAAAGAATATGCATTATTAAATACTAAAAATAATTTATAATTATTTCATAAAAAATATGTGCGGTAGATTTACATTAAAAAATAAAAAGGCAGTTAAAGAAAAATTAGGTATTGATATAAAACCTAATTATAATATTGCCCCTTTGCAAAAAATTTTAATATTTGATGGGAAATTACTGTCATATATTAATTGGTCATACTCCCCTGTATGGGCAAAGCGACCTATGAATTTGATAAATGCACGTAATGAAACACTCAATATAAAACCTTCTTTTAAAAATTGTAAAAAGTGTTTAATAATTGCTGATGGATGGTATGAATGGCAGAAGATTGACAATAAAAAAATACCATTTTATCATTTTATTGCTAATAATTTTTTTTATATGGCTGGTATTTATAATGAATTTGGTTGTGCTATAGTTACAACAAGTTCAGATAATAATATTAAGCACATTCATCATAGACAACCCTTAATACTAGATAAGGAAAATATATCTAAATGGTTAAAAAATATAAATTTCTCCAAATTTATTAATAAAGAAAAAATTAATTATTATCAGGTAAGTTCATTTGTAAATTCTCCTCTAAATAATAATAATTTGTGTATAGATAAAATTTAGACTTTTTAAAAATATAAAAGTATTATATTGTTTTTGTTATGCATGAAATTAGACCTTATAAATTATCAATAACTGCTCATGAGATAGAAGATCTTAATAGAAGGCTTGCCCACACGAGATTACCAGACCAGGCTCCTGGAGATCCATGGAAAACAGGGACTGATTTGGAATGGTTTAAAAATCTTTTAAATTATTGGAAATTAAATTTTGACTGGAAGAAATCAGAAAATGAGCTTAATCAGTTTCCACAGTTTAAAACTAAAATTTCTGGTATAGATCTTCATTTTATTCATTTTCAAGGCAAAGCAAAAAAAAATATACCATTATTATTAATGCATGGCTGGCCAGGATCAATTTTTGAATTTCTTGATATAATTCCTATTCTTATTGAGCCTAGTAAATATGGAATTGAATCAGATTTTGCTTTTACTATAGTTGCACCGTCTTTACCAGGATTTGGATTATCTTATAGGGCTTTTCAAAAAAGATTTGGAGTTGAAGAAATAGGAGAATGTTTTAAAAATCTTATGGTAGAGGTGTTGGGATATAATTCATTTTGTGTCCAAGGTGGTGATTGGGGAGCCATGATAGGAACAAGAATGGCTTATGCATATCCAAAAATAATAAAAGGCTTACACCTAAACATGTTAGCTTTGATAAGAGAATATGACTCAGAAAAAATTTTATTACCTGAAGAAAAAGATTATATAGCACAAATAAAAAAATGGAGACCAGAAGGTATGGGTTATCAGGCTATACAAGGATCAAGACCGCAAACTTTAGCTTATGGATTAACTGATTCTCCATCTGGACTAGCTGCTTGGATTTGTGAAAAATTCTATGAATGGTCAGATTGTAATGGGGCTCCAGAAAACTCAATTAGTTTTGATAAAATGTTGGCTAATATATCCTTATATTGGTTTACTGGTGCTATAGGTTCATCTTTTTGGCCATATTATGCAAGAAATAGAAGACCATGGTTTGTTCCAGTAGGAGAGAAAGTAATCGTTCCTACAGGTTATTGTGAATTTCCTAAAGAAATGTTGAGGCCTCAAAGACAACTAGCAGAAAGAACATATGTGGAAATTAAACGATGGAGTAAGATGAAACAAGGCGGACATTTTGCAGCGTTAGAAAATCCTACAAAATTAGCAAAAGAGATGTTTTTATTTTTTAATTCTTTAAAATTATAAAATATTGTTTTTTAAACTAATTGCGAATGCATAATCCAGAGCAATCTCTTCAATTTGGCCATCTCTTCCTGATTTACCCCCATGCCCTGCTTCCATTTCAGTTTTTAATAATAATATATTTTTATCTGTCTTTAATTCTCTTAGTTTTGCTGTGTATTTTGTAGGTTCATCAAATAAAACTCTATTATCGGAAAGACTTGTTGTCACTAGCATATTTGGGTAGTCCATTTTTTTAATATTATTATAAGGAGCATAAGAAAATATGTAATTAAAGTGTTTTTTATTTGCTTTTGCATTACCAAATTCCTTAAATTCTCCAATTGTTAATGGTAGAGAATGATCTAAATTAGTAGTTAAAGAGTCAACAAAAGGAACAGCCATTATAATTCCTAGAAATAAATTAGGTTCTTGGTTTGCAACAGCACCCATTAAGAGTCCTCCTGCACTACCTCCCATTCCTATTATCTTCTTTTTAGAAGTATATTTATTTTTAATAAGATAATTTGCAACAGCGATGTAATCATTGAAAGTATTTTTTTTATTCAACATTTTACCTTCTTTCCACCATTTCATTCCTTTTTCCATACCTCCTCTAATATGTGCTGTGACCCAAATTATATTTCTATTTACTAAGCTTAATCTTGTTGAAGAAAAACCTGTCCCCATTGAGCTTCCATAGGAACCGTAACCGTATAATAAGACATTAGAAGAGCCATCGATTTTTGTTTTTTTATGCCTAAGAACTGTTAATGGTATTTTTCTTCCATCATTTGCAGTACATTCTAATCTTTCAACAATATAATTATTACGATTATGTCCTGAAGGAATTTCTTGTTCTCTAATAAATTTTTTTGTTTTATTTTTCAAATCATAGGAATATACTCTTTCGGGTGTCTTAGGCGAATTATATGAGATATAAATTGAATCGGTATTTCTATCCTTTTGTTTAAGTGAAATACTGGGGCTATAAACTGTTTCATTAGTAAAAATCAGCTCTTCTTCATTATTATTATTTAAATTTCTTACATATAATTTTGGTAAAGCATTAATTGTTTCGGACCTTATCATCCAATTATTTAACATCGTAAAGCCTCCAACTAAAACCTCAGCTTTAGCAGGTATCAACTCTTCCCAAATAATTATATTTTTATGTGAACATTTACAAATTTTAAAATCTTCAGCTTTGTCATTAGTATGTATATAAAAATTTTTATTCCATGAGTTTACAGAGTAGATTATTCCTTCTTTAGCTTTTTTAAATAGTATTGGCTTAGCGTTAATTTCATTGGTTGAAAAATAGTATATTTCACTTGTAGTATGGTCTCCAGAAGATATTAAAAAAAATTTTTCATCCGATGTTAAACTAATACTCACTGTAAAACGTGGGTTTTTTTCTTCATAAATAAGTCTATCATTTTTAATTGGAGTACCAATTTTATGTCTAAATATTTTTTTTGGTCTATGATTATCATCTAGCTTGGAATAAAAAATATATTTATCATCTAAACTAAAAGTGATGCTTCCAGAAGTCTCTTTAATTCTAGAAGACATAATTTTTTTATCTTTTAAACGTCTAATAAATATTGTGTAATATTCTGAACCTTTCAAATCTAAAGAATAAGCTAATAAATTATCGTTGTTACTTACATTGATATCTCCTATTCCAAAATAATTAGAATTAGATAATTTAAATTCTTTATTGCCATCCCAATACGTTTCTATTTTATTTGTATTTATTTTTTTTCTAAGCTTAATTGCATAATTTCCTGACTTAGTGGTTTTACTCCAATATTCATATTGCTTATCCTTAAATGGAAGACTCTCATTATCTAATTTAATCCTACTTTTAATTTCTTTAAATAGAGTTTTTTGTAATTTTTTTGTCTTTTTTAGGTGGTATTCAGTATATTTATTTTCGGCTTCTAGGTAGTTTCTTACACGTTTATCAAGTTTTGAGCTATCCTTTAACACATCAAGAATATTATTTTGATGAATCCAACTATAGTTGTCTTCCCATCTCTTGCCATGACATTCTTTAATTTCTCTAATTTTTTTTAGTTTAGGTGCTTTCATAATATCTCATCTTTATTAATATAATATTTTAAAATAGTATAAATTATATTAATGTAAATATACTTTTTAATATTTATAAAGGTTCATTATGAGATTAAGACAAATTGCTATAGCTAGTTATAATTTAAATGAATGTGAAAGATTAATTAATAAAGAATTAAAAATTAATACTGCTTATAGAGATGAAGAAGTAGAACAATATGGTCTTAATAATATTGTTTGTCCCATTGGTGGTGAGTTTTTAGAAGTTGTTTCTCCTTTTACTACTAATACTACAGCTGGAAGATTTATTGATAAAAAAAAGGGACCTGCAGGATATATGACTATATTTCAATGTGCAGATTCTTTAGAGAGAAGAAATTTTATTGAAAGTAAGAGCATAAGATCTTTAAATTCTTTTGAAAATGGTAAATATAGTGATTTTATTATTAATCAATATCATCCAAAAGACTTGCCTGGAGCATTGGTGGAGATAGACTCAGTCAGAAATACCAATTATAAGGAAAAATACGCTGATTGGCCTCCAGCAGGAAAAAAATGGAGGCAATATATTAATGAAGATTATGTTACAGGTATCGTTGGAGCGACCATTGCTAATGATAACCCTGAAAAGTTAGCTGAAATATGGTCAGAAGTGCTGGACAGTGATTTAATTACCAAAAAGAATATACCCAATCTATTATTAGAAAATGCAAGTATTAAATTTGTTCAATCTAAAAATAACTATAATGATTTAGTTGGTATTGATATTAAAGCATCAAAACAAAGGTTAAATTTAGGAAGAAATATAAAGTTATTAGGTTTAGATATTAATTTTATATAACTATCTAGGTGTACATTTATTTGTAAAAACCTGAGTCAGCAAAGATTCCTTACATTTTTCCCAATCTGCTAATCCTTTATCAAATGGATCAAAATAACGAATGCTAATAAGTATAAATATAAGTATGCAAAGTATTATACCAATTTTAGACATATTATAATTCCAATTCTAATTTTTAGTACTTAAGTTATACATATATTAAATACTTTTCAAATAACGGGATTCTATCCACTTAATAGTTTTTTCAAGAGAAGTAGAACTACGTACCTTATTGTTTTGATGATAAATAGTCCAAATTTTAAAGTTATTTGATTTTTTTTCATAAACTATTTTATAAACCGGAGTCTCAAAAGAATGTCTGTAGAAACAGAATATTATATTTTCTTTTTGTAGGGAGAAACTATAATCTTTCCATAAATTAGCCTTTAACATTCTTGAAAATAATGACATTATTTTTGTAAAATCGTTATTTTTAATATAAGAGGTTATACTATTATTATAAGAATTATTTTTTTTAGTAATAATAAATTTATTTTTCATCTTAATTCAATACTTTCATTATTATAATATATTTTCTTATTTATTTAATATATATATCAATTATTAACATTTAGGAAAATTAGTATATATATTAAATATTAATTTATAATAGGAGTGAAATGTGAGTGATATTTTTCAAGAAGTAGATGAGGAATTACGTGAAGAGAAATATAAAAGTATATGGCGTAAATATAAATATTATGTAATAGGTGGTTTAACTCTATTTATATTAGGTATAGCTATTAATGCTTTTTGGAAAGATTATAGCTTAAAAGAAATTAACGATAGGTCCGAAAAATTTTTTGAAGCTATAGAAACTGCTCAAGAAGATAAGGTCGGTGCAATTACTTTGTTAGAAGAGTTTGCTAAGAAAGAAAAAAATGCTGAATATAATGTATTAATTGCAAAGTTTACAGAGGCAGCTATTAGAAGATCAGAAAAAGATTTTAACGGTGCTTTAGATATATATGAAATACTTGCAAATAATAAAATATCTAATTTTTATGCAGACTACGCTAAATTATCTTCAGTTGAAATGCTTTTTGCTTTGAATAACAAAAAAGAGGCAAGAATTATACTAGATGATTTAGTAGTAAATTCATCTGAACTCAAATTTATTGCTATGGAATATTTAGGTTATTTAGAGGTAAATGAAGGAAATATTTCAAAAGCACGCACTATTTTTAAAAATTTAGTTGAAGAAGCTGGTGTATCGGTAAATATGAAAAATAGATCGAATGAGGTATTATCAATTTTACCTTAAATAGAGTTATAGAGAAGTTATGTTATATAAATTAAGATTGTTATTTTTATTTATTACTGTTGGATTTTTTATTAATAGTTGTTCTACATTAAAATCTCTAGATGTTTTAAATCTATTAAGTTCACCAGATGAAAAAGGAATAGAAGGTAAAAGATTAGACATAAGTGTCTCATTAAAAGAAATTAAAATAAATCCCGATGCAGCAAAAGTTCCAATTTCTCTGAATAAAACTATTAGAAACTACAATTGGAATCAAAAAGGTAAAAATAGTTATAATTCTCCTGAAAATTTAATCGTTAATGAGAATACTAATTTATTATGGAAAAAAGATATTGGAGATGGTGAAGGTAAATATAATAAAATTTATGCTCAACCTGTTGGAAATAAATCATTTATATATGCTTTAGATTCTGAAGGAAAATTAGTTTCTATAGATTTAACAAATGGAAATATTATTTGGGAACAAGAAATTTTTCCTGAAGAGGAAAGTATAAATTCTAATATAGATGGAGGATTAGCTTTATTTGAAGATAGTCTAATTATTTCTTCTTCTTATGGAGAAATAATAAAGATAAATGCAATTAATGGAAAAATTATATGGAAGAAAAATATATATAGACCTGTGCAAGGTGCTCCTACTATTAATAACGAATTGATATATCAAATGACCGTAAATAATGAGTTATATGTATTAGATATTTTGACTGGAACTGAACTATGGAGATATAGTGCTTCACATGTATCTGCGATATCAAATGGGTCTTCGGCACCAGCAGTTAATAATGATATAGTTATATTTCCAAGTAATACAGGAGAGATTTTAGCTTTAGATCCTTTAACAGGCTCATTAATATGGAACTCATCATTAGTAATAGAGGGAGCAATATCAGGATCCTTAGAATTAACTGATATTGATTCAGGTCCGGTAATAAATGATGGTTTAGTTTTTGCCTCTTCATTATCGGGAAAATTTGCTGTATTAGATTTAATAAGTGGGACTTTGCTCTGGGAAGTGCCCATAAAAACTTCAAGTGATGCTATAGTTAATGGTGATTCAGTTTTTATTACTAGTAATGATGGGAGAGTTATAAATTTAATCAAAAATAGTGGTGAAGTTCGCTGGATTTCTAATATCTCTGAAACTATAAATCCAAAATCTGATGATACTCCCGTTTGTTCTACTCCTATTTTAGCCAATGATAATATTATACTTACTTGTTATGATGGAAGCGTATTAAAAATAGACAGTAATAGCGGCGACTATATTAAATTATTTAAATTAGATTCACCAATTTTTATATCTCCTATTATAATCAATGAGCATATAATTTTCTATACGGAAGATGCAGAAATAGTAGTTTATCGATAGGAATACTGATGTTACCTAAAGTAGTTATTTTTGGACGGCCTAATGTGGGTAAATCCACTTTATTTAATAGGCTTATAAAGAGAAAAGCAGCAATTGTAGCTGATATACCTGGTGTCACTAGAGATAATAAAGGTCTTAAAGCTAATTTAGGAAAATTAGAGTTTATGCTTTATGATACAGCAGGGTTTGACGAAGTAAATAATAAAAATGAGTTAAGTAAAGATATAACTGATAAGATAAAATCTATTATAAATATTGCAGATATTATTATATTTATGTTTGATGCTAGATCCGGAATAATGCCATTCGATTATTCCTGTGCAAGTATTTTAAGAAAGATTAAATGTCCTATTTTATTAGTTGGGAATAAAGTTGAATCAGAAACTCAAAAAAATCAAGCTTATGAGGCCATAAAATTAGGATTTGGTGATCCACTAATTATCTCAGCAGAACATGGGATAGGATTCGGTACATTAGAAGGCAATTTATCTGTATTAATGAAAAATATAAATAACTTTAGTGAAAAAAATAATATTAAAGACAATAATATAAGATTAGCTATAGTAGGTAGGCCCAATAGTGGAAAATCTACTTTAATTAATACCTTAATGGGTAAGAATATTGTTTTAACTGGTAATCAACCAGGTGTGACTAGAGATTCAGTAATGATAGACTTTGATTGGAAAGGTTCAAATATTCAACTTATAGATACTGCAGGTATTAGAAAAAAAAGTAAGATAATTGATAAAATCGAGAAATTATCTGTAGAATCTTCAATTGATTCGGTAAAATATGCTCAAATAGTAATATTGGTTTTAGATTGTAATGAAGCATTATCTCGTCAGGATTTAGCTATAGCTAGTCATGTTATAGAGGAGGGTAGAGTTTTGATTATTGCCGCAAATAAATGGGATATTGTAATTAATAAGGAAGAAGTAAGAGCTGCATTAAGAAATAAATTAAATAAGACTTTATCCCAATTAAAAGGAGTATATTTAATAGAAATTTCAGCATTAAATAAAAAAGGCATTAATAATTTGATGGAATCTGCAATGTCTATATATAAAAAATGGAATATAAAAATTTCTACTTCAAAATTAAATAAATGGCTAAATACAATTCAACAAATAAATCCACCACCTTTAAAGTCAGGAAGAGTTATAAAAATTAAATATTGCACCCAGACAAGTATTAGACCACCTACATTTACTTTTTTTTCTAATTTAAATGGAGATTTTAATGATTCTTATCAAAGGTATTTATTAAATAATATTAGAGATGAATTTGATTTACAGGGTATTCCGATAAGACTTATTTTTAAAAATAGTAAAAATCCATTTATTCACGATTTATAACTATTTTCTAAAATTTTAATAAACTTTGCTGAAGCTATTTCAGCAGTGTCAATATTTTCTTTAATTTCTCCTGGAAAAGCACTATTTCTTAGTTTACTATTTATAGGCCCTGGATCATATACACTAGCCTTAATATTAGTTTTTGTAATTTCTTTTTTCCAACTATTTATTAGAGATTCTATAGCATTACTACTTAAAGCGTATGAACTAAAATATGGTTCAAGATATGTCTTTTGTTTGCATATGAAAAAGTAAGCTCTTCCATATTTTGAATATCTAAGTAGTGGGTCTAATGATCTAATTAGTTGCCAATTAGCTGTTATATTAATATTAATTATTTTGTTAAATTCCTTTGGTAATATGTGATTAATTGGGCTTAGTTTAGGATAGAATGAAGAGCAGTTAATAAGTATATCTAATTTTTTATATTTATCAAAAATTACACCACCTAATTTATCTATAGACCTACTATGATTAAGGTCTAGGGGTACTATTTTTGGTCTTAATAAAGCTTTATCTATTATTTCTTCATATAGCTTTTCTAATCTATCAGAATTATTAGCCACTAATATCAATTGAATATTTTTAGAAATTAAATTTTTAGTTATAGCTTTACCGAGTGTTCCAGTTGCTCCTACAACTAGTGCAATTCGTTTAACCATTCACAATTACCCTACTTATCATTTAATAGAGATAATTGATTTTTTAAAGCTCCGTCATCCCTGTCTACTAGCTTGGTAGGATAATCTCCTGTAAAGCAATGGTCTGTATATTGAGGATTTTTATTATTTCTATTTTTGTGCCCCATAGATTGGTAAAGCCCTTTCAAAGACAGAAAGTGCAAACTATCAAGTTTTAACATTTTTCTAATTTCTTCAGTGGAATTTTGAGAAGCTATTAATTCACTTATACTAGGTGTATCAATACCATAAAAATCAGGATATTTAATTGGAGGACTAGAAATTCTCATATGAACCTCTGAAGCTCCAGCATTTCTCATCATTTCAACAATTTTTATGGCTGTAGTACCTCTAACTATAGAGTCATCTATTAACACAATTTTTTTATTTTTAATAATTGATCTATTTGCATTATGTTTTAATTTAATTCCTAATTGTCTAATTGTTTGTGTGGGTTCTATAAAAGTTCTACCTACATAGTGATTTCTGATTATTCCAAGGTTAAATGGAATTTTAGACGCTTCTGAATAACCAAGTGCAGCTGGTACTCCTGAATCTGGAACTGGAATCACTAAATCTGCATCAGTTTTAAGTTCTAAAGCTAATTGTCGTCCCATTTTTTTTCTACAATCATATATATTTTTTCCATTCATAACACTATCTGGTCTTGCAAAATATATGTATTCAAAAATACATGGTCTCGCGGAAATTTTATTAAATGGCTTATAAGATTTAACGCCATTTTTGTCCATCACAACAATTTCTCCATTATCAATGTCTCTTATATATTTAGCACCTATAATATCTAATGCGCATGTTTCAGAGGCTATAATTTTAGCTCCCTTTAATTCTCCCATTACCAATGGTCTAATTCCAAGAGGGTCTTTTATTGCTATTAATTTTTTATTTGTTAAAAGTCCAATACTATACGCGCCTTCTAATTCAAACAAAGCATCAATTATTTTTTTTATCATTGTTGATTTTTTACTTTGGGCTATCAGGTGCAAAAGGGCTTCTGTATCTGTAGTAGATTGAAATATAGCACCTTTTTTAACTAAATTTTTTCTTAGTTCTATTCCATTTGTAAGGTTGCCATTATGCGAACATGCGATACCACCTCCAATTAAATCAGCAAATAAAGGTTGAATATTTTTTAGAGAGGTATTACCTGTGGTAGAATATCTAACATGTCCTAATGCTGAATTTCCCGGAAGTCTATCTATTACTGATGCCTTTGTGAAATGATCTCCTACTAATCCCATATAAGGCTCATTATTAAAGTTTTTGCCATCAAAAGACACTATACCTGCACTTTCTTGTCCGCGATGTTGAAGAGCGTGTAAACCTAAAGCAGTAAGTGCTGCTGCATCTGGATGTCCAAAGACACCAAATACTCCACATTCTTCTTTAAGTTTATCATCACACATAGGTATTAATATTCTCTATTTAATTTATATTTATTTTGTACTATTAAATTATTTATACTTTCCAAAGTCTAATCTTTATTATTTGTATCAATTGTTTCAATATTATTTAATCTATTCATCTGTTCTCTTTCTGCAGGTGTATAACTACTTTCATTTTCAATGCCTTTATATAATTCAGGTTCATTAAATAACTTATTTTTATCTATTAATTCATTTATGTTAAGTTTTTGTATATCTATTGCCTTTATGTCTATAGCAAAAAATTCATTAGGCAAAATATTTTTTAAATTATTAGTAATAGATATAACTATTGGATAGCTATATGATTCATACATCCATTTAGGTATTGTATTATTTACCCATATTGTCTGATTACCAGCTATAAATAATACTACAACTAAGATAATGGCTCTTATTACACCAAAAATCATTCCCAATAATCTATCTAGTGGAGCTAGTAATGAATTTTTAATATTTTTAGAAATAAAATTAGATAAAAATGTCAGGGTAATAATAGATAACAAGAATAATATACCAAAAGAAATTGCATCAGCTACAATATTAGAATCTATATATTCTATAGTAATAGAATTTAAGTCAGAGTAATATTTAAATGCAATCCAAGCTGCTAATAACCAATTTATAATTGAAAGAGTTTCTTTTGCAAAACCTCTACTATATCCAATAACTAAAGAAACCAGCATACTTACAAATAATACTATATCTAGTAAATTGATATTTATATTATTAAATTCCATTATAAAAAATTTCTTATTAATTTATATTTTATGAATACTTTATACTCTTTTAATTATAATTATACGATTATTTTAGGAATATTCTTACCCATATTACACAATATTTCATAAGGTATCGTTTTATTCTCCTTAGCAAATTTTTCTAAACTTCTATTTGGTCCAAAAATTTCTACCAAATCTCCAGTTCTTACTTCATCATATTTTAATTTGCTAATATCGATAACTGTAAGATCCATTGATACTCTGCCTAATATAGTTATTTTTTTATTTCCTATATATACTGACCCTTTATTAGATAAAAGTCGTGAGAAGCCATGTGAGTAACCTATCGAAATAGTAGCTATTATACTATCTTGTTTCATTTTTACTGTTTGTCCATAACCTATTGATGAATTTTTAGATATTTTTTTTATTTGAGTTATTTGTGCATAAAGGGAAACAGCTTCTTTCAATGGGTTTTGTTTTGTATTATGAGGATTAATTCCCCAAAAAGCAGCTCCTGGTCTCACAACATCTAGTATATATTTTGAACCGAGCCATAGTCCTGAGGAGTTACATATACTAGATTTAATAGAACATTCTGAAATTTTACTAAGAATTTTTGTACATTTTTTAATTTCTTTTAATTGCTTGAAGTTTAACATATTTTTTGTATCTTCAGCACAAGCTAAGTGAGTCATTACATATTTTATATTTAATTTATTAAATAATACTTCATTTTTTTTATCTAATATTTCTGTATAAGAAATGCCTAATCTATTCATTGCTGTATCAATATGTAAAATACAGCTATCCTTTTTTGTACTATTTTTTATCCATATTTTTATTTCTTCTAATGAGTTAATGACTGGAATTAAATTATATTTTTTTAAGATTTTAACGTTAAATGGTTTTCCTATATTTAATATGAAAAGTTCAATATTTTTAAATTTTTTTCTTAATTTTATCCCTTCAGCTATATTTGCTAAAAACATCTTTTTATAACCTAATTCTATTAAAATACTTGTAATTGATAAAACTCCCATTCCATAAGCATCGGCTTTAATAACAGGGCTTATTACTGCATTTTTAGATTTTTTTGAAATAATATTAGAGTTGTATTTTATATTTTTTTTACTTATTAAGAACAAATTACCATTTTGAAATAAATATTTTTTATATTTATTTTTGATATTCTTACTAGCCTTATTAATTTCCATTATCTTTCCTATAATCTTCTGCCAAATCAGAAAATTTAGTTAATGCAGGCTCAAAATGAAGCTTTATATTACCAATTGGACCGTGACGCTGTTTTGCCACTATCACATCAGCAGTATTTTGCACTTTTTCAAGAGTTTCTTGCCATTCAAGATAACGATTATGAAATTTTTCATCTGTTTCTGTGCTAGTTTTTCTTGGTTCAGCTCTTTCTTCATAATACGATTGTCTATAAACAAACATTACAACATCTGAATCTTGCTCAATAGTTCCTGATTCTCTTAAATCAGCTAGCTGTGGTCTTTTATCTTCTCTTTGCTCCACAGCTCTTGACAATTGACTTAATGCAACAACTGGAACATTTAGCTCCTTTGCAATAGCTTTTAGGCCTTGGGTGATTTCAGAAATTTCTTGCACTCTATTATTAGATATATTTATGGCGCTCATAAGTTGTAAATAATCTAATATAATCAATTTTAAGCCACCATGGATTCTTTTTATTCTTCTAGCTCTTGTTCTTAATTGGGGAACAGATAAAGCAGGAGTTTCATCTATAAACAATTTTCTTTCCTGAATATTTTGACTAGCTCTCACTAAATTAATAAATTCATCATTACTGAGTTGGCCTCTTCTAATTTTTTCAGAGGATATTTTTGCTTCTTCCGCTAAAATTCTATTAGTGAGTTGTACGCTAGACATCTCAAGAGAACAAAAAAGAATAGGGTTATCTTTTTCATTTTTAACTTTCTTAGCTGCTTGAAAAGCTATATTTGTTGCTAAGGCAGTTTTTCCCATACTTGGTCTTCCAGCCACTATTATCAAATCCGAGTTATGTAATCCTCCTAAAAGTTCATCCATAGATTTTAAACCAGTAGTTATACCAGATAATTTTCCATCCCTATTATGAGCAGTTTCTGCGCTAGAAATTGCTTCAGCTATCGAATCTGAGAAAGACAAAGGGCCTTTATTTGTTTCTCCTGTCTCAGCAAGAGTAAATAATTTACTTTCGGCCATTTCAATCTGAGAATTAGCACTTTCATCAATACTAGGACTAGATGCTTTTGACGCCACTTCATGGGCAAGTCTAATTAATTCACGTCTTAAAGATAAATCGTATATTAATTTTGCGTAGTGTTCTGAATTTGGTGCTATATCTGATGCTTCGCTTAGCTTAATTAAATAGTTAGTTCCTTCTATTTCTATAAGGGCAGGATCTTTTTCAAAATATTGATCAAGTGTAATAGAATCTGCAACTTGCCCATTATTTATTAATTTTTGAATAGCCTCAAAAATTCTCCCATGAACAGGGACAAAAAAATGTTCACTTTTTAATGAAAGATCATATGTAATTCTATTATATATTTCATTATCAACTAATATAGATCCTAATAATGTTTCTTCTGCCTCTATAGAATGAGGTAAAGAATTTATATTTTGGTTCCTACTATTAGGGCTATTGAGATTTTCAATATTATTCAACATGCATAATTAATATCATAAAAATATTAAACTATAAAATGTGGATTACGTTAATTGTCTTAATTATGTGAATAATTATTTTACTTAATTTATAATTATAATTTAACTATTTATTAGAAGTCAGTTTTATTCTTTTTAATCATCTTTTAATTTTTTTTCAGCTAAAGATTCGGTGCTTTTAGCATCAGCACTTTTCCCTGATAAATTTTCATCATCTTTTGGTTTATCTTCAGTAAAAGACTCAGCACTTTTCTTTGTAACGTTTTCCTCTGCTAAGTTTTCAATCTCTTCAGCTTTAAAAGTAAGTTCCTCTAATGTTCGTCCGATATTTACCTTAATATTAATGATATGTTCTGGATGAATTACTACTCTGACTTCATGTTGTCCTACAGTTTTAATTACTGACTTAAGAACTATTTGCCTTTTTTCAATTTTATGTCCTTGATTATTTAGTTCATCTGAAATATCCCTAGTACTAACAGAACCATATAACTGTCCTGAATCACTGGCTTGTTTTATAATATTGATACTTACATCTTTCATATTTGATGCTATTTTTTCTGCAGCTGAGAGTTTTTCTTTATTTAGTTTTTCATATTTTTCTTTTTCTTTTTCGTATACGGAAAGGTTTTCTTTATTTGCACGAAGAGCTTTATTTTGGGGAAGCAAATAGTTCCTAGCAAAGCCATCCTTTACCTTTACTACATCACCTAATTTTCCTATTTTTTCAATTCTCTCTAAAAGAATAACTTCCATTTTTTACTCCTAATAATAATTTTTAAAAGACTTTATACTAATTATTCATCTAATCAATGTTTCTATTAACTTTTTTAAATTTTAAATCTCTAAAATTGTATACAGATTCTAGAACTCCAATTGCCGTTATTATTGGAAGCGCTATTGGTACCAGAAAAATTACACTATAAAATGTATAAATAAAAAAATCACTTATTTTTTTATTTTTAAAGAATACATGCATTACTCCTAGCCCTTGAATAGTAACAGGTATAGAATAAATTAATGTTAAGGATCTAAATAATACTCCATTCTCATTATTAATTAAAGAAGCAGGTATCAAGAAAATAATAAATAATGTTATCATCCATTTTTGTAATTTTAAGTCTATCAATTTGTCTGAAAAATTAGTCGATTTGTTAAAGAATTTAATTAATATTGTTCTTGATAGCATTAAATTCACTATTAAAACTATATTCCAAGAAAATATCATAATTGAAGGGGCTAAATCTAAAATTGATTGATCAATAATAATATTACTATTTAAATTTTGATTTAAATGATCTGTTATGCTTTGCGTAATATTTTTAATTTTATCTTTATAAGTAAAACTAAAGATAATAAAAAATACTGAATTGATAAGAGTAATTTTAGATATAAAATTAAGATAACTAAGCTTATTTTTTGCTTTTTCAAATATTATTAAAGTAACAGGTAGTATATTTGTAATAAAAAATAATATTCCAACATAAAAAGATGTAATAGAGGTTATTATGAAAATACTACATATTGAGGTTAAAAATATTCCAGCTGACCCAAAATAAAAAGCAGAAATAAATATTGGTAAAGATGAAAAATAAGATAAAACTATTAAATAGATTCCTAAATATTTAAAGCCAACAGCAAATAAACATGATATTAAACTTGCTATTAAAGAATTTAATATAGCCTTAAACGGCATTAAACAATCCTATATAAAAACTTTATCTTTCAAGATATGGAATAAGAGCTAAAACTCGAGCTCTTTTAATAGCTTGTGCTAGTTTTCTTTGCTTGGGTGCGGAAACAGCACTTATCCTAGCTGGAATAATTTTACCTCTTTCGGACACAAATTTACTTAATGTTCTAGTATCTCTAAAGTCTATAGGTATTCCTTCTGGACCACTAAATGGACAAGTTTTTTTTCTTCTAAAAAAAGGCTTAGATCCAGTAGAATCGTTATCCTCAAATTTTTTATTATCTTTTTGCAAAATACTACTCCTATAATTCCTACTATAATTTAATTAATTTTCCGATGATTTTTTTGCTAAAATAGAAGGCTCAGTATTTATTTCTTCTGTTTTTAAAGATAAATACCTTATTATATTTTCATCTATTCTCATATTTCTTTCTAATTCTTGTATTGCTAAGCCATTACCATCAATTTTTAAGACTACATAATGTCCTTTCTTATTTTTTTCAATCTTATATGCTAAATTTCTTAATCCCCATGACTCTGTATCAACTAAATTAGCATCATTTTTTTCTAAAATATTTTTAAAATTATCTACAGTGTTTTCTAATTCTTTTTCGCCTAGTTCTTGTCGTGCAATAAATATACTTTCATAAAATGCCATGTTTTGTCTTTCTCATTCAAATTTAACTTATATGGAGAGTTTACGTAACCTAAAATTACTATTTAGGCAAGCTTTCTTATGAATAAGTTATAAAAAAAAGTATAAAGATAACAATAATTAGTTTAAAATTTTATCAATACTTAAATATTTTTTAAAGGATTTACTTATGACTAATGCATTTATTTTCCCTGGCCAAGGATCACAAAGGGTTGGAATGGGAAAAGATTTATATGATAATTTCCAAGTTGCTAAAGAAGTATTTCAAGAGGTTGATGATGCTTTATCTATTAATTTATCTCGTATTATATTTAATGGTGATGAAGAGGAATTAAAATTAACAATAAATACTCAACCAGCTTTAATGACTGTTTCTTTTGCTATAGTAAGAGTGATAGAAGACATGCTTGGTAAGAATTTATCAGAAATTGGTAAATTTACTGCTGGGCATTCTCTAGGGGAATATTCAGCTTTAGTTAGCGCGAGATCTATTAGACTTAGAGATGCAGCTATAATATTAAGATTAAGAGGGGAATTTATGCAGAATGCTGTTCCAGTAAATATTGGAGCCATGGCTGCTTTAATTGGTGTAGATATCAATATAATTGAAGAAATTAGATCTATTTATGTAAAAAATGATGAGATTATTGATATTGGGAATGACAATGCACCTGGACAATTTGTAATTTCTGGACATAACACTGTTGTTGATAATGTAATTAATGATCATAAGTCTTTAGGAATAAAAAGAGCAATCAAATTGCCAGTTAGTGCCCCTTTTCATTGTAGATTAATGGAAAAAGCAAAAGAAAATATGGAAAAATTTATTAACGACCTAGAAATAACAAGTCCAAAATTAATTTTAATTAATAATGTTTCTGCGGCACCATTAACTGAGATAAATAAGATAAAAGTAAGTCTTATAGAACAAATTACTAGCACAGTAAGATGGAGAGAAAGTATTAATAAAATGTGCGATTTAGGAGCAGAAAATTTTATAGAACTAGGTTCAGGTAATGTTTTATCAGGTTTAGTAAAAAGAATTAATAAATCAGTGAATTCTAACTCAATTCAAAATATAGCTAATATTGAAAATTATATTAATATTCTTGAGAGTTAGATGAATTTAATATATACAAAATTTAATGTTCAATTTAGAAAATAAAACTGCGCTTGTAACGGGGGCCTCTGGAGGAATTGGAGAGGCTATAGCTTTTGCTTTAAATAAACAAGGAGCAAAAGTATGTATCACTGGAACTAATGAGGATAAATTAAATAATATTAATAAAAAATCCTCTATGTCTTATAGTCAGGTTATATGTAACTTAAAACAAAGAGAAGACTTAAAGAATTTAGTAGGCAATGTAGAAAAAGAAATTGGTAATATAGATATTTTAGTTAATAACGCCGGTATAACTTACGATCAACTTGCTATGAGAATGTCAGAAGAGATGTGGGATGACGTATTAGCTACTAATTTGTATGCATCATTTTTTCTATCTAAATCTGTAATGCGTAATATGATGAAAAAAAAATTTGGCAGAATCATTCAGATAAGTTCTGTAGTTGGTTTTACAGGTAATCCAGGTCAATCTAATTACGTTGCGTCAAAAGCAGCGTTAGTAGGTATGACCAAATCATTGGCTTTAGAAGTAGCTAGCAGAAACATTACTGTAAATTGCATAGCTCCTGGTTTTATTAAAACTTCGATGACTGATGCATTAAATGAAGATCAAAAAAATGCATTACTAGAAAAAATTCCTTCAAGAAAATTTGGTCTGCCAGAAGATATTGCAGCGGCAGCAGTTTATTTATCTTCTGATGAAGCATCTTATATAAACGGTTCCACAATTCATTTAAATGGTGGTTTAGCTATGATCTAAAAAGTATAGATATATTATTATTTTTTAATTATTATTAAAAAGAAAAAAAATACTTGAATATATATAAATAATTTGTGAGAACATAAATAATTATAGTTTTATAACTTAAATGAGGAATACAATAAATGAGTGACATTTCTGAAAGAGTAATTGATATAGTAATGGAACATCTAGGTGTTGAAAAAGATAAAATTACTGAAAATTCTAGTTTTATAGATGATTTAGGAGCTGATAGCTTGGACACAGTTGAGCTAGTTATGGCATTTGAAGAAGAATTCAGTATTGAAATACCAGATGATGCTGCAGAAACAATTACTACTGTAAAGGACGCTATAAGCTTTATAGAGAGTCAAAATTCTTAATCTTTAGTTAATTGGGAGATTTATTTTTATGAGAAGAGTAGTTGTTACTGGTTTAGGACTAGTTACTCCTCTTGCAGGATCCGTTAATAAATCTTGGGATAAGCTAATAAGTGCTGAGTCTGGTATTAGTAAGATAGAAGGCTTTGATGTTGAGGATTTACCTGCAAAAATAGCTGGACATGTACCTAGTGCAGAACAAGAGGATGGTTTTGATCCTAACAGGTGTCTTGAATTAAAAGAGCAAAGAAAAGTTGATAGATTTATCTTATTTGCTATTGATGCTGCTGATCAAGCCATTAAAGATAGTAAATGGGAAGCAAAAAGTGACGAAGATTCATTCAGATCAGGAGTTTTAATAGGTTCTGGTATTGGAGGACTTTCTACTATTGAGCAAGCCACATTAGTTCTAAAAGAAAAAGGACCAAGAAGATTAAGCCCTTTTTTCATCCCTTCATGTTTAATAAATTTAGCTTCTGGGCAAGTATCGATTAGAAATAAGTTTAAAGGTCCAAATTTATCGGTTGTTTCTGCTTGTTCTACTGGGGCTCATGCAATTGGAGATGCTACTAGATTAATTAGAGCTAATGAAGCAGATGTTATGGTGGCAGGAGGATCAGAGGCTGCTATTACGCGTTTAGGTATTGGTGGTTTTGCTGCAGCAAGAGCTTTATCAACTAGTTATAATGAAAATCCTACATCTGCATCTCGACCTTGGGATGAAGGAAGAGATGGATTTGTTATGGGTGAAGGAGCTGGCTGTGTAGTTTTAGAGGATTACGAGCATGCAAAATCTAGGGGAGCAAAAATTTATGCTGAAATATTAGGTTATGGTTTATCTGCCGACGCTTATCATATTACTGCTCCTGCCGAAGATGGAGATGGTGGATATAGAGCTATGCAAGCTGCAATCATAAACGGAGGTTTAGTTATAAATGAAATAAATTATATTAATGCTCATGGAACATCAACACCTTTAGGGGATGAAATAGAGTTAGGAGCTGTAAAAAAATTATTTCAAGAGAATATTTCAAATTTGTCTATCAGTTCTACAAAATCCTCTGTAGGGCATATGTTAGGCGCTGCTGGCGCCGTAGAAGCAATATTTTCTATACTTAGTGTATATAACGATATAATACCTCCTACGCTCAATTTAGAGAATCCTTGTAGCGGTGCTAATGGTATTGATTTGGTTCCTCTTAAGGCAAAAGAAAAAAAAGTTAATATGGCATTATCTAATTCTTTTGGTTTTGGAGGTACAAATGCTTCTTTAATTGTAGGTAAGGTTAAATAATTTAATTAAAAAGTTTAAGATAATAAAATATAAATTTTTAATAATTTCAATTATTGTATTTTTATGTATATTTTTGTTAAAATTAGTCCTTTTATATCCAAATGAATATTCTAATTTAAAGAAAAATATTACTATTGAAATACCTAAATCAAGTTCATTATTTGAAATTGTCAGTATTTTAGAAAATAGTAATATTATAAATAACAAATACGCCTTTATAGTTTATTCTTTTCTTTCTGGTAAATCAAAATCACTTAAGGCAGGAGAATATTTATTTAATTCAGAAACTACCAATAGAGATATTTTAGATAAGCTATATAAAAATTATGTAAAATTATATAAAATTATTATTCCTGAGTGTTATTCAAATAAACAAATTCATTCTTTGCTGCAAAAATATTTTCCCGATTTTAAAAGTCTTGATAACTATGAAGAAGGTGATTTTTTTCCCAGTACATACTTTATATCTAAAGATACCAAAATCAAAAATCTTTTAGAAATTATGAAGAATAAAGCTAATGAGGAATATAGCAAAATATATGCAGAATATAAGGGGAAAACAAATAAAGTTCTTAATAGTCAAAAAGAAGTGCTTATTTTAGCATCAATAGTAGAAGCAGAAGCAAAATTAAGTAAAGAAAAACCTAAAATAGCCTCTGTATTTTTAAATCGATTAAAAATAAGGATGAAGATACAATCTGATCCAACAGTAATTTATGGAATAAATAAAACTGTTTATAAAGAAAAACCATTACAAAAAAGTGATTTATTAATTAGCCACAAATGGAATACATATATAATTTATGGCTTGCCACCCACTCCAATATGTAATGTCGGTATAGAATCATTTTATGCAGTATTGTACCCTGAAAAAAGTGAAAACCTTTATTTTGTGGCAGATGGCAATGGAGGTCATCTCTTTTCAGAAACTTATAAAGAACATTTAAAAAATATTAAAAGAGTATATAAAAAATAAAATTGTTTAATTATCGTTTTATATTTATAGTAAATTAAATGAAAACCCTAAGAAAAAATAAAGGCGTAATGTTGGTTTTATCTTCCCCTTCAGGAGCTGGGAAGAGTTCCATATGCAAAGTATTACTAAATTTAGATAAAAATTTATCTTTGTCAATTTCCACCACTACAAGAAAAAAAAGACCCAATGAAATTTCTGGTATAGATTATAATTTTGTTTCAATAAATGAATTCCATAATAAGTTAAATAAAAATGAATTCATAGAGCATGCTAAAGTCTTTGATAATTATTATGGTACTGATAAATCGCTAGTAGAAACTAAAATTAATGAAGGTAAAGATTTATTATTTGATATTGACTGGCAAGGAGCTCAGCAGCTTAGAGAGAAAATGGGCGAGGATATTGTTTCTGTTTTTATATTGCCTCCATCTAAACAAGAATTAGAAAGTAGATTAAAAAAAAGAGGCCAAGATTCTAACGAGATAGTTAAAAAAAGAATGGGAGAAGCAACTTCAGAAATAACTCATTGGGCAGAATATGATTATGTTATAATTAATGAGGATTTAAATGCAAGCGTGAAGACTGTTTTAGGTATACTTCATTCTGAAAGGATGAAAAGGATAAGGCAAATTGGTTTGGGAGAGTTTGTTAGAACTATAAGTCTTGATAATTAGATATTATGTAGGCGAGCTTTTCATAATTTTTTAGTGTTAATTCTTCTGGCCTTTGATTTGGTTGTATATTTAATAAATTACATATTTTAATTGGATCACCAAATTTAGATAAGGAAGATTTAATTTGTTTTCTTCTTTTATTGAATAATATTTGAGTAATTTTTTCTAAAATTATTTTATCAAAATGTTTATTTAACTTTTTTTGTTTTATTTGAATAATTGAAGAACTTATTTTTGGTTTTGGTTTAAAGGCTGAAGGTGAAATATTCATTAGAATTTTAGAATCAGTCATTATACCTAATAGTATAGATAGTCTTCCATATTTTTTAGAACCAGGTTTTGCAACAATTCTTTCGGCCACCTCTTTTTGAAACATTAATGTCATTTTATTAATTCCTTTTGGAAAAGGTATCCAGTTTAAAAGTAGTTTAGTAGCTATTGAGTAGGGCAGATTAGCAATTATTTCTGCTTGATTTACATCATGTTTTTTCATTAATAGTTTAAAATTCATCTTAAGTGCATCTGTATTCTCTATAAATACCCTATTATTGGAAGCAGTATTTAATATTTCGAGAGCATTCAAAAATCTTTTATCTTTTTCTATAACAATTACTTTTTTTGCTCCGTTTAAAAGTATTGACCTAGTTAACGCTCCTGGCCCTGCTCCTATCTCAATTATTGTATTATTTTTAACACTGCTACTTAATCTTACTATTTTATTAGTTAAATTCATGTCTAAAATAAAATTTTGACTAAGTTTTTTTTTAGCAATTAAATTATATTCTTTTATAGTAGAGGAGATGCTAGGAAGTTCATTAATAGCTCTAAATATTTCTGTATTCATAAACTAAATTCTAACATCTATAAGGGCTTTTCTATTTAGGTCTAATAAGTACCTCTCTCTTAAAATAGAGGTAGATCTATCTCTAATATTATCTTTAATCATTTCTTTTATTGCAAATTCTTGATTCAATTTTTTATTATATTTACAAATCATAGTTACATAAATTCCGTCGCTGGCTATAATAGGTTTGCTTGGTTGATTAATATTTAAGGATTTTAATTCTTCAATGAAATAAGTAGGTAAATTCTTTAATAAAATTTTTCCTAAGTATTTACCTCTTTTATTTCCATGAATTTTAGAAATCTCAGTCATTTCATCACAAGTCTTTAAATTTTCTGTTATTCCTCTTATATCTTCAACTACTAAATTAGTTTTATTCTTATTAATTGGCAGATCGAAACTAATAAAAGCAATATCAGTTACCGTATGTGATAGCTCGGGTATTTTAAATTGTCTTTTACCAACAACCTTTATAATTGAAACCCCTGTATTAGTTATTACTAACTCTGAAATTTCATTTTTTTCTAAATTATTTATGTTTAAAAATATATCTTTATTTATTTTATTAATTAATTTCCAATCATTGTTTTTATATGTTCCCGTTCCGTTTTCTTGAATTCTTTTACCTATCATATCAAAATTATCTTCTTCAATAATTTTTTTTCTTATTTGGTTAGCAATTAAAATTATTTCTTCCTTTTTTGATAATGATGAAAACTTAAAAGATATTTCAGAAAATTGATATTCTATTTTACCATCATTAGCTAATAAATTATTATATTCATTATTTACTTCATTATTATTTATAATTACTTTTGGTCTTATAATATTTTGTAATAGCTTTTGCATTATTAAATTAGATTTTAATCTAATAGGAAGTGCTGATTTAGGAACGCCACTATTAAATAAAGTTTCAATTAATTGATTTTCTTCCATATTATTTTGTTGTTCAATAAACCTTATATTATTTTGAATTTCTTGATCTGTTACTCTAATTCCTAATTTTTTGGCTTCTTGATGTTGAAGTCTTTCACTAATTAATGATTGGAGGACTTGACCAGATAAGTTGTTTCTTGTTTCTAAATTATTGGGTAAATTAGAAGAAACAATAATAAGCCTTAATCTAGCGTCTAGGTCCATCATAGTAATTGGCTCATCATTTACTATTGCAACAATACTAAGTAAATTATTTGCTTCATCTAAAACTTGAGATATTGATTCTTTACTATAAAAATTAAGTATAAAAATAATTAGTAAAAAAAATTTTATTAACATGCAAATCTTCCTAAAAATCTAAAAACCAATTAGATTAAAACTAATAGAATATTCAGTTGTATCAGGGATATCAATTAAATTTTGATGTTTTCTTGAAGCTTCTAATCTTACAATTATGCATTCATTAAAAAATTCAATAAAACCAAAGCTATTAATGGCATTACCCCAATTGCTATCTCTTAAATCTCTGCTCTGACTTATATTACTTCTCCAATTATCATTAATTTTCCATGTCAAAGATATCCTAGCTTGTTCCGATAATATTGTCTGTGTCATTACTGGATCATCACGAATCATAGTATAATCAATATTTGCAATTATAGGACTGGTGTTTAATTCAACATTTAATGTATCTCGTTGAGATCTGAAGTTTAAGCCATCTCGTCTAAAGTGGTATCCTAGAAATAAAGTTTTTTGATAATCATATATAATATTTCCCACGATATTAGATAGTTTTTTGTTTAGCCCAGTTCCTGATATATATTCATTTTGAGGATTAAGTGAATTCCATGATCGTCCTATTAAACTATTAAACTCACCTAGTTCATTTAAGTCAAAATTAGATTTAACACCAATATTAATTTTACTTCCTTCTTCTACTCTATCTAAGCCAGGAAATCTATTTGAAGAAAATAAATTATGATCGCTTAATTCAAGATCAATACTATCCAAGTTATGAATATTATCAGGATTACCTCCTTTAGGAGCTATAATTCCTTGAACAATAGGTTCAATTAGAAACGAATTATTTTTATAATAACTAATTACAGGGAAACTAAGCATAGTTTCAAATTTAGGAATTGCTCTAAAACTAGTGTGAGTCCCTGATTTTCCTATAATTCTAGAATTATCTGTTTTTTTATTTCTGTAAATATCTGCGCGAGTAGAAAATTTAGATTTTATAATATACCCATCTGCGCTTATTTTGTTCTTACTCCAAGATGATTTTAAAGACAGTTTTTGTGCATTTGATGCATCTGGTTTGTATAGCATATTGCTATCAAAGCTAATGTTTCTTAAAACTCCATTATCATAAGTTTTATTCCATAGCATTTTTATATTTGGTAAAATAAGTGGAATATTTCTATTACTTTTAAAAGCATCAAGTGGTTGAAAATACATTCCCTCTATTTTAGTATAAAAATCTTTATTACTTCCTGTTAAATATATTCTCTGATTAAGGTGTAAATCACTCTGATTTCCCATTCTATATCTTTGCATATATGAAAAATCACTTGCTCTGGTAGCATTAATTCCTATTACCCATTTAGTATTTAGTCTTTCAGCAATTTTTACATCAAAATGTCCTCTAAACTTATTACTTTCTTTACCATCAATATTAGTATGACTTCCTCTTGTAAAACTTGCTTTTATATCACTGGAACCTCTTTTTCTAAGAGATCTATAATGAGACTCAATAATAGGACCTTCATTACTAGTTAATGTAGGAGTTAAAGTTAGATCTTTATGTTTTGATAAAGAAAAATAATAAGGCTGAGAATAGCTTAATCCGAATGTAGTATTATTTTTGAATTTTGGACTTAATAATCCAGATGAAATTTTTTTGGATGGATCTGCATGACTTAAATAAGGAACATATAAAATGGGAAGACCATATAAGTCAAAAAGCATATTTTCATAACTAATAATTCCCTCATTAATATTTCTTTTAGATTTTAATGCTCTTATTTGCCAAATAGGAGATTGATTTTCATCTTGTTCGCAAATTTTACATCTTGTATATCTAACTTTTTCAAGTCTATCTCCATTCTCTTCATCCCTTATTATTATGCTTGCTGATAATAGTGACCCATCGCTCAGAACTGAATTAAAATTTTTAATAACTCCTTTTTTTAAATCTCCTTGAAGCTCCATTCTTTCTGAGAAATAAATATTATTTTTTTCATCATTTAGGCTTACATTTCCCTCTGCTAAGATATAGTCTTTATTAGAATCATAGGTTAACTTATCTGCCTTTAAAACCTGAGTACCGTTGATTATTTCAACATCTCCAATTGCCGATATTAATGATAAATCTTCATGATATTTTATAGTATTAGCCGTTAAAAAACTATTTTTAGTTTCTATCTGATCTGCAACTGAAGTAGAAATAATAAAAATTTGAAATATTATTATGAAAAAAAATTTAATATAATTATATTTTAGACTCAATTTATATTTATCCATCTTCCAAATAAAGCAATAAACTTGTACTTAGTAATATTGGCACAAAAGCAGGAAGCCAAGCAGCTAGTAAGGCGGGTGCTTGAGAACCTTGTCCTAAAGCGGCTATGACATCATTTAAGAAAAAGATAACAAATGCTATGATTATAGCAATAAATAATCTTTTACCAATCCCATGTCTGCCTATTGGCTTAACACAAAAGACTACTCCTAGAAGCACCATACCTATAAAAAATATAGGAGAAGATATCATTTTATGAAAATAAATTACATGTTTCCTTGAGTTAAAACCTGCTTTATCTATAATTTCAATAAATTTTAAAGTATCCCAAAATGATATTGTTTCGGGTCTAGCAAAACTCTCTTTTATTTGCGAGCTGGTAAGTTGAGTAGGAAGTTGTAGCTCTATAAATTGAGAGGTTTTAAGATTATTATCAGTCTTAATACCCTTATCAATTTTCCAATACCCATCTTCAAGTTTAGTAGTTTCTCCATCTATTCTTTCAATAAATTTATTATCTTTAGTATATCTAAAAATTATTACATTATTTAAAGTCATATTTTTAGGGTCTATTCTATCTGCATGAATTATAGCTGTTTTATTCTCTTCTTTTTGATAAAGCCAAAAACCACCTCCAGATAATTGAAGGTTATTATTATATTTATTAAGATATTCACTTTCAAGTTGAGATAATTTTTTTTGGGTTACAGCTGTAATTGAGCTGAATACTGTAATACTAAATATTCCTATTAAAAAAGCTAATATGACATGAGGTAAGCAGCAATACCATATATTTAAACCTGAAGCTCTCGCTATAGTTAGCTCAGAGTTTTTTGATAGTCTGATTAGTGACATCATGGAGCCAAAAAAGAAAGCATAAGGAAGTAAATTTTGTATGTTTATTGGCAATTTATATAATGTCATTTTAACACAAATATAAAATGAGTTATCTAATAAATTAGGTATTTGCTTAGTATATTCTACAAGTTCACTTAATGAAGCTATTAAACATAATATTGCTAGAACTGTTATAAAATATAAAAATGCATGTTTTGTAAAATAATACATTAATGGAGATAAAATAAAATTCATAAAGTCATCCTATCTTTATAAAGTATTTTATTTTTAAATATTTTTATGCTGTCGGAAACAAAACATAATAAAATAAAGTATAAAATAAATATTGAAATATAAATCAGTAACGATGCATTAGAATATTGCATTATTATTTGTGGAGATACAATTAAATATATTTGCATAGCTAAAGCTGCAGCAATCGGGTAGAACATTCTTTTTGCTGAAGTTTTTCGATCAAATTTTCCAATTATTGAGGTCATTGCTCCAATTAAAACCATTATAATAATTACTAAAGGTGTATAAATTCTTTTATGAGCTTCCGCTAAAAATTCTTTTTTGTAAATTTCATTGATATCTTCGTTTGGTTTAATTAATTCACTAAATTTTCTTTCACTGGCTTCTCTAAATCTTGACGTATTATTTTTGTTATAATTTTTTATATTTAGTGTGTATTGATCAAAATATAATATTGAAATATTTTGATTATTATTTATCGTTTGTCTATTACCGTTTATAAGTAAAAAACGTGCACCAATTGGCGTAGAGACTATTTTTCCTTGTTCCGCATTGATACTTATTTTTTCATTTTTATCTCTTGCATCATGAATCATTATTCCTTCTAAATTTCCTAGTTGATCTCTTTCTTTAATGAATATTGTAAGTCCTTGAATAGGAGAAGAAAATACTTTTTCTTGAAATAAAGTAGATATATAATTATTTCTAATTTCATATTGTAAATTTTTAAATTTGTTATAGGCATAAGGAGATCCAAAGTTTTCTAAAAATAAAGCAAGTATTCCTAAGCATATGCCAAATATTAATGCTGGTGATATAATTTTAAAATTATTAATTCCAGCAGATTTCATTGAAATTATTTCCGAGTCGTTATTAAGTCTTAAATAAGTAATTAAAGATGCTAAAAAGCCAATGAAGGGTATAATTGTTACTAATAATTTGGGAATGATTAAAATAGTTAGATTAATAAATATTTCTATTGGAAGTCCTTTTATTACAATTAAGTCAATGAACCTTAGTGATTGTGTTAACCATACAATTCCTGTCATAGCTACCATTATTAAGAAGAATGGACCAATTAATTGTCTGAATATATATAAAATGAATAGATTCAAATTTTCTAACCTGTAAATATTTTATTAGATTAATTTTAAAAATATGTTAGTTCTAAAATAAATATATATCATATTTTGATTTATAAGAATAATTAATACATTTGAAAGGAAATTATATGACGTTTAAAGTATCTTTTAACTCTGAAATAAAATCTAATACGGGTTTAATATTAATTATTTTGGATGATTCTTTACAGTTAACAGATCATATAACTAAATTAGATAAAAAATATGACGGTATTTTATCTGATGCAGTAAAATTAGAAACATTAAGCAAAAAAGGTGGTTCTAAAAGTTTATATTATAAAAAAGGAAAAGAAGTAAAAGAAATATTGCTATATAATATTGGTAATTTAACGGAACTAAGTATTGATAATATAGACATAGTTGGTGGAGAAATTTTTTCTTTATTATCTAATTCTGTCAAAAGTATAACAATCTGCTGCAGTATTAATAAAAAATTAAAAATGATACAGGAAGAATTTGCTACGAAAATATTGCATGGAATTAAATTAAGGTCCTATACCTTCTACAAATATAAATTAAAAAGCAAAAATAAGTTTAAAAGTTCACTAACTGAGGTTGAATTAATAGTTAAAGATATAAATTCAGCCAAAAAATATTATAACCCTTTAAAAGCTCTTGAGGAAGGAGTATTTTTAACTCGTAATTTAGTTTCTGAGCCAGCAAATATATTAACACCAAAGACTTTGGCAGAGGAGGCAGAAAAGTTAAAAAAATTGGGTGTTAAAGTTGAAGTTTTAAAGTTAGCTCAAATAAAACGTTTAAAAATGGGAGCTTTGTTAGGTGTTGCCATGGGAAGTGCGAATGAACCTAGAGTTGTAAGCATGTCATGGAATGGTACAAAAAATAAAAAAAGCAAACCAGAGGTATGCTTTGTTGGTAAGGGTGTTACTTTTGATACTGGTGGTATTTCAATAAAACCATCAGGAGGTATGGAAGATATGAAATGGGATATGGGAGGTTCTGGAGTAGTAATTGGTTTAATGAAAGCGTTAGCTGGACGAAAAGCTAATGTTAATGTTACAGCAGTTGTAGGTTTAGTAGAGAATATGCCCTCAGGAAAAGCCCAAAGACCTGGTGATGTAGTTATTGCTTCTTCAGGGCACTCAATAGAGGTTATTAATACGGATGCAGAAGGAAGATTAGTTTTAGCAGATGCTGTAACATATGCAATTAGAAAATTTAAGCCCAAAAGACTAATAGATTTAGCGACATTAACTGGAGCCGTAATTGTTAGTCTCGGTCCTCAAAGGGCAGGTGTATTTAGCAATAATGATGAATTAGCATCAAATATATTTGATTCTGGAGAAAAGACTGGAGAAAAAGTATGGAGAATGCCTGTCGGGAAAGAATATGATGATGACATAAAGTCACCTATCGCAGATATGAAGAATGTTGGTTCTGGAAGAGGAGCAGGAGCTACGTCAGGTGCTAAGTTTATTGAACAATTTGTAAAAGATATTCCATGGGCTCACATAGATATTGCTGGAGTGACTTGGTCAAAGAGTAATTCTAAATTATTTCCAACTGGAGGAACAGGATTTGGAGTTAGATTATTAAATACTTATGTTAAAGATTTTATTGAATAGGAGAAAATTCTATGGAAAGAACATTATCTATAATAAAGCCAGATGCAACTAGAAGATCTATTACCGGTAAAATAAACTCTATGATTGAAGAAGCAGGGTTATGTATTATTGCACAAAAACGTATTTTACTTTCAGAATTAGAAGCAGAAGAATTTTATGGTGTGCATAAAGAAAGACCATTTTTTAGAGATTTAGTTAAATTTATTACTTCAGGACCAGTTGTTGTTCAAGTTCTAGAAGCAGAAAATGCAATATCTCTATATCGAAAAACAATGGGTGCAACGAACCCTAAAGAGGCTGAAGTAGGAACTATTAGAGAGGCTCATGCAGAATCTATAGAAGCTAATTCTGTTCACGGCTCTGATAGTGCAGAAAATGCTATAAAAGAAATAAATTTTTTCTTCGAAGAAAAAGAAATAGTAGGATAATCTAAAATAGATTAATTTATCCACATTTTATTTTCATTAATAATAGTTATTTTGCTATTTTCAGAATTAGTTTTAAGCTCTCCAATAATAGCTGCTTCTTCGCCTTGTTCAATAAAATTATTTATTACTTGATCAGCTTTGGAGGGTTCTACAATAACGCACATACCTATACCACAATTGAATGTTTTAAGCATTTCACTACTTTTAATATTACCTATATTTTTTAACCATCTAAAAATAAAATTAGGTTTTATTTTTTCTCCATATATTACAGAAGTTAAATCATTTGGTATTACTCTAGGTAAATTATCTATTAAGCCTCCACCAGTTATATGCGCACAGGCTTTAATATTATTTAGCTTATGTTCATTTAAAATTGATTTTACATATATTTTTGTAGGTGTGAGTAAATTTAGTCCTATAGAATTTTCTTTAAAATCACTTATTTTTTCAGTCATTTTTATATTATTTTCTTGAAGGACTTTTCTAACTAGGGAAAATCCATTTGAATGTATGCCTGAACTTTGTAAGCCTATTATAAGGTCACCAGTTTTAATAGTATTTTTTGGTAAAATATTTTTTTCTTCTACAGCTCCTAACGCAAAACCTGCTAAATCATAATTATTATCAGAATATATGTCAGGTAATTCAGCTGTTTCTCCACCTAATAATGCACAATTGGCAAGTTTTACTCCATGAGTAATACCTTTAATTATTTCTTTTGCTATTTTTAGTTTTAATTTACCTGTAGCAAAATAATCTAGAAAAAAAAGAGGTTCTGCTCCTTGAACCACTATGTCATTTACACTCATCGCCACCAAATCTATTCCAATAGTATCATGCTTATCTATTTCTTCAGCTATAAGTAGTTTTGTTCCTACTCCATCTGTAGCGGAAACTAATATCGGATTTTTATAACCACATTTAGAAAGATTGAATAATCCACCAAAGCCTCCAATTGAACCCATCACTCCTGATCTTTCTGTCTCTTTGACAAGAGGAGCTATTTCTTTAACAAAATTATTTCCTGCTTCAATATCAACTCCCGCATCTTTATATGTTATATTCTTTAAAGTATTATTTTTTATTTTGTTAACCATGGTTTACTATATTCCTGATTTAATAATTTACTATGACGATACTAGATATAAATAGATTTGCAATTAAATGGTTCATTATGAAAAAAAATATAAAACAACTTATACATATTTTCAAAAGACTTAATAATGTTTTTGTGTTTATTTGTGTAAATTTTATACATTATCAAGCTTACTCTAGTGATTTTTTTGAAGTTCAAAATATAAGTATTGATATTATTTATGAAGATATTAGTTTAGCAAGAAATGAAGCTAATAATAAAGCAATTCTTATTGGCTTTGATAGGCTTCTCTCTTGGAAATTAGATAACAATGATTTCACGTATATAAAAACTATATTAAATAAAGATGAAAAAATTCCAAATTTAAAAGATTTTATTGCTGGATACAAAATTCATTATGAAAAAATATCTGATATAAAATATCAAGCAGAGTTTTCTATATTATTTAATATAGCTAATATTAGAAAATGGCTAAATTCAAATGACATCTATTTCTATGAAAATTTAAATTCAAAGATAATAATTTTAAATGCTAATTTTAACAGTTTTAAGAATTGGAGGTTGATAGTTGATCATATTGAAGGAATTAGAGAAATATTAGATTTCAGAGTATTATCGTTAACTTATAATGGTTCATTAATTCAAGTTTCAATTAATATTGAAAATGAGACTTCTTTATTTAATATCTTTAATAAATCTAGAATAGATATACAAAAAAGATTAAATACAAATAACGAATACAATATTAGTTTAATCGATTACAATAAAACAATTATGGATTCATTTGATGCAGATGATAAAAATACTAAAAAAGATTCTTTAATTTTACTAACTGAGTGATAAGATTTTTGATAATGGAGTTTTAATGTTAAATAATAAAAATAATTTTATAATTATATCTATTGTATTTTTACTGATATTCTTGTGGTTGGCTTCTTCTATACTATTACCTTTTTTAATGGGCATAATATTAGCTTATGTATTAAACCCATTAGTTATCAAATTAGATAAAATAGGAATAAGCCATTTCTTGTCAGTATTTATTGCTCTCTTAATAAGCATATGTTTTTTTCTTGGGGGGTTCATATTTTTAATACCTGTATTACTAGAACAATTGAATGATATTTTTACTAAAATACCAATAATTTATGAAAAATTATTATATTTTATTGAAAATAATTTTAGAGGTCTTATTAACTATGATAATTATTTAACTTCAATAAATAGTATGCTTTCAAACAAAAGTGGCGAGTTAATAAGTATTATTGTAACTATTCTTAATGGAGCTTTTTTAAAGGGTAAGGCATTTATTACAATTATTGGTCTTTCAATTATTACTCCAATAGTAACAAGTTATATTTTATATGATTGGGAAAAAATTAAAATATATTTAACCAACCTAATACCAAAAAAACATAAAATATCTTTCAGTAAAAAAATTATAAGAATAGACCACGTTCTATCATCTTTCTTTAGAGGTAAGTTTATAATTTCTTTATTTCTAATTTTGTATTACAGCGGTTTATTATCATTGATAAATATTGATGGAGCTTTGAGTATAGGAGCAATTATAGGTGTTTTATCATTTATTCCATACCTAGGGACTATCTTAGGATTATTATTAGCTCTATCATTTAGTATTTTACAAGTAGGATCTTTTATTAGTGTATTTTATGTTATTTTAATATTTATTCTTGGACAAATTATTGAATCTTATATTTTAGAACCAAAATTTATATCAAAAAGTGTAGGATTACATCCACTAATTGGAATGTTTGCTATTTTAGCGGGTGGCGCTGCATTTGGTGTTATTGGAGTTTTATTATCTATTCCTATAACTGCAATTATAGCTGTTATTTTTTTTGAGAAAGAATAAGAGCTTTTGAATTGAATAACAATTATAGTAAACAGTTGATTTTAAATCTTAGAACTTTACCTTCAATGGGCAGAGGAGATTATATAGTTAGTCAAATAAATGAGGAGGCTGTTGCTTGGCTTGATACTTGGCCAAAATGGCCATCTTTAGGATTAATAATTTGTGGCCCTTATGGTTGTGGAAAAAGTCATTTAGCATCAGCACTACAAACTATATCCAATGGTTTTATTATTGAAGCACAAAATTTAACTGAAAGTAAGCTAAGAAAACTTGTAGAAAATAAATGTTTAATTATAGAGGATATTCATAAATATAAATCTGAAAGATTATTATTTCATATATATAATATGATGGTTGAGAGGAATCATAATTTAATGTTTACTTCAAATATATCAGTTTCTGATATTGATTTTAAATTACCAGACTTAAAATCAAGATTATTATCTATGCCTCGCATTAATATTGGACTACCAGATGATGATTTATTAAAAAGTTTAATGCTAAAACAATTTTCAGATAAAGGAGTATTAGTAGATTTTGAAGTAGTTGATTACCTTATTAAAAGAATAGATAGATCATTTGAGTCTATTATAAAAATGGTTTCTGAAATTAATAACCATTCATTGGAAAAATCTAAAAAAATTACTATACCTTTTATAAAAAAAGTACTTAAATTATAAAAAATTAATAAGGAGAGTTTAGAAATGGAAATGGGTATTAAAGGTAAAAAAGCAATAGTTTGTGCATCTAGCAGAGGTTTAGGAAAGGGATGTGCATTAGCATTGGCAGAAGAAGGTGTAGAATTAGTAATTAATGGAAGGAATGAAGAAGTCTTATCCTCTACTGCAAATGAAATAAGAGAAAAATTCGGAGTTAATGTTACAGAGTTTTGTGCCGATATAACTATAAAGGATCAACAAGATAAACTTATAGAGCTCTGTCCAAATCCAGATATTTTAGTTAATAATGCCGGAGGGCCACCTCCAGGAGATTTTAGGGATTGGGATAGAGATGATTGGACAAATGCTTGTATAGCAAACATGTTTACTCCAATTGAATTAATTAAGGCCTATGTTGATGGAATGCAAGATAGAAAATTTGGCAGAATTATTAATATTACTTCTAGTTCTGTAAAGGCTCCTATTGATATCTTAGGTTTATCCAATGGAGCAAGAAGTGGATTAACTGGTTTTGTAGCTGGTATTGCTAGAAAAACAGTAATAAATAATGTTACTATTAATTCTATTTTGCCAGGGCCATTTGATACAGATAGATTAAGAAATAGTTTTAAATTTGTATCTGATAAAACAGGAAAAAGTATTGAAGAAGTAAGAAATGCCAGAGCAGCTGAAAACCCATCCGGTAGATTTGGTACTCCAAGTGAATTTGGTGCTGCATGTGCTTACCTGTGTAGTATTCATGCTGGATATATAACAGGTCAAAACTTATTAATCGATGGAGGAGGATATCCTGGTACTTATTAAAAGTTATTTAATCTATAATTACTGCTCCATTTTTAATTTTAAGACTAAGTTTGCCTTCCATTAATTCTAGGGCTGCAGAGCCAAATATTTTGTGTCGCCAGCCTTTAAGAGACTTTACATCTTTTTCACCTAGAGCTATTTGTTTTATGTCTTCTTTATTAGCTATGAGAAGGGGTGAGATATTGTGTTTTTCAGCACAACTTTGTAATATAATTTTTAAAATATCGGTTATAGCTTTTGAAGGCGTATTAGCATTATTATTAATACTTTTTTTATCTTTATTATTTTTTCCTACCTTAATACTTTTTAAGATTAAATTTTTATAAGAATTATCAATATTTTTTATATTTATTCCCCTTAAATTATCAAAATTTTTAATATTAATGGGAGGGTTTTTAGATAATTTTATTACAATATCATCTCTAAATATTTTATTTCTGGGTAAATTATATTTTTTTGCAATTTCTTCTCTTAATTTTGCAATTTCTTTAAAAATTGACATAGTTTCAATATTGGAACTATAAAACTTTATTCTTTTCCAAGCATTATTAGAGTTTATTTTATATAAATTCAAATCGTTAAACTTATTTAATTCTTCTTTTATCCAGTTTGTTCTTTTATTTTTTTCCATATTGGCTTTTAAATATAAATATATTTTAGAAAGATGAGTTACATCAGAAATAGCATAGTTTATTTGTTTTTTATTTAATGGACGATTTTCCCAATTTGTAAAACGAACACTTTTATCCAATTTAATTTTTACTATTTTATTAACTAAAGACTCATAACTTGCTGAGTCACCATATCCACATGTCATAGCAGCAGATTGGGTATCAAATATAGGTTTAGGTATTGTTTTTAAAATATTAAAAAATATTTCAAAGTCTTGTCTTGGAGAATGTAATACTTTTAATATTTTTTTATTTAGAAACAAGTCAAATATTGGGTTTAAGTTAATATTATCTGCTAATGGATCTATCGCCCATCCATTACCTTTTGAGTCTCCAATTTGTATTAAACATAATTTTGGATAATAATATTTTTCTCTAATAAACTCAGTATCTACACATATAAATTTTTCATCCTGTAGTTTTTTACAGAGATCTTCTACATCATGCGATTTAGTTAAAATAGTCATTTCTATAGAAATAACATTAGAAACGTATATTATCAACATAACTAAATACATTTTGGTTTGAAATTTTTATAATTTTGTCTAAAAGGTATATTATTATATAACAATTAACTTATGAAGGATACTTATATGCATCTTTATCGCTCACATAATTGTGGAGAGCTTACTTCTAATAATGTCGATAATATTGTTAAATTATCTGGATGGGTTGATAGAAAAAGAGACCATGGAGGCTTACTATTTATTGATTTAAGAGATCACTTTGGAATCATTCAAATAGTTATAGATAGCGATAATAAATTTTTTAAATTATGTGAAGATACTAGGTTAGAAAGCGTGATTACAGTTACAGGAAAAGTTGTTAAGAGGACAGAGGATTTAATTAATAAAAAACTTTCTACTGGAGAAATAGAGGTATCTGTAGAAGATTATATTATTGAGTCTTCATCTGATGTATTACCTATGCCAGTATCCGGAGAACACGACTTAGGAGAAGAAGTAAGGTTAAAGAATAGATTTCTCGATTTAAGAAGGTCTTCAATGCAAAATAATATGATTTTGAGATCAAAAATTATATCTTCTATCAGAAAAAAAATGACGGCCTCAGGATTTCATGAATTTCAAACTCCAATTTTAACTGCATCCTCTCCAGAGGGTGCAAGAGATTTTTTGGTGCCATCACGTTTAAATCCAGGAAAGTTCTATGCCTTACCCCAGGCTCCTCAGCAATTTAAACAACTAATAATGGCATCCGGGTTTGATCGATATTTTCAAATTGCCCCCTGCTTTAGAGATGAGGATGCCAGAGCTGATAGAAGTCCGGGAGAATTCTATCAATTAGATATGGAAATGGCTTTTGCTACTCAAGAGGATGTATTTAGTACAATTGAACCTGTATTGTCAGAAGTTTTCAAAGAGTTTTCAGACTGGGATATAACTTCTAATCCATTTCCAAGAATTACTTATAAAGATGCAATGTTAAAATATGGTACAGATAAACCAGATTTGAGAAATCCATTAATAATATGTGATGTTACAGAAGCCTTTTTACATGAAGGAGTAACTTTTAATGCATTTAAAGAGCAGATTAATAAGGGGGCAGTAGTAAGAGCTATTTCTGCTTTTAATGTGTCTGATAAACCTCGATCATTTTTTGATAAATTAAATTCTTGGGCACAAGGAGAGTCTCAGCCAGGTCTAGGTTATATATTATTAAGTGATGGAGAGGCTAAAGGGCCTATTGGTAAATTTTTATCTGAAGATGCTATTGAAATTATAAAAGATAAAGCTAATGCAAAAGATGGAGATGCAGTATTTTTTGTTTGTAATAAAGTTAGAGAAGCAGAGAGCTTTTCTGGTAAGGCAAGAATGAAAATAGCAGAAGATCTGGATATAATTGAAAAAAATGTTTTTAAATTTTGTTGGACTGTAGACTTTCCTATGTATGAAATGGATGAGTCAACAAATTCAATCATATTTAGTCATAATCCTTTCTCTATGCCTCAAGGAGGAATGGAAGCTCTTAATAATAAAGATCCATTAGATATTTTAGCATGGCAGTATGATATTATTTGCAATGGTATTGAGTTATCTTCAGGAGCTATTAGAAATCATAGACCTGATATAATGGAAAAGGCTTTTAGTATAGCAGGTTATTCGCCAGAGGATTTAAAAAGTAGATTTGGAGCTCTTTATAACGCTTTTAAGTATGGGGCACCTCCACATGGAGGAATAGCCCCTGGAATAGATAGAATAGTTATGCTTTTAGCAAATGAGCCTAATATTAGAGAAGTAATAATGTTTCCAATGAACCAACAAGCCCAAGACTTATTAATGGATGCTCCTTCTACAATTAGTAATGATCAATTAAAAGAACTTTCATTAAAACTAAGTAAATTAGGTAAATAATTATTCTGAAACTTTTATTAGTAATTTACCAAAGTTTTTTCCATTCATAAGTCCAATAAATGCTTTAGGAGCATTTTCAAGACCTTCTACAACATCTTCTTTATATATAATTTTACCTTCATTAATCCATTTTGCCATTCTCTCAATGGCAATATGATATTTTTGAGCGAATTGAAATACTAAAAACCCTTCGGTTGTTGATTGATTAGTAAGCATTGCTCTATGAGTTCTTAAGCCAGGCTCAGGAGCTGTTAGATTATACTGAGAGATAACCCCACAAACAGCAACTCTCGCATAATTAGCAAGTTTGTTTATTACTGAATCAGTAATACTTCCTCCAACGTTATCAAAATAAACATTTACGCCTTTGGGACAGTACTTATCAAGCATATCGTCAACGTTTTCATTTTTGTAGTCAATAGCGGCATCAAAATTAAGAGTGTTTAATAAAAAATCACATTTTTCTTTTCCTCCAGCTATTCCCACCACATGGCACCCAGCGATTTTAGCAATTTGTCCAACTAGTTGTCCTACTGCTCCAGAAGCTGCTGATACTACAACAGTATCTCCTGGAATTGGTTTGCCTACATGTAAAAGTCCAAAAAATGCAGTCATGCCTGGCATACCCAAAACACCTACTGCAGTTTGGATAGGAGCTAAATCTGGGTTTATTTTTCTTATAGAAGCAGGAGTTGCAATAGCATATTCTTGCCATCCTAGCGTAAAACCTTCAACTATATCGCCTTCTTTGTATTCGGTATTTTCTGATTTCACTACTCTTCCTACTGCTCCACCTATAATTACATCACCTTCATTTAATGATGCAGCATAACTTTTTGCTTTACTCATTCTACCTCTCATGTAAGGGTCTAGCGATAACCATAGTATTTTAATTAGTATCTCTCCATGTCTGATATCCGGAATAATACTTTCTATAATTTCGAAGTTTTCTAATTCAGGCATTCCTACAGGTCTGGTTTTCATTATAATTTGTTTATTTACACTCATTTTAAATTTCCTTTCATCCATATGTTATTAGTTTTATTTCTTTAAATTTTTTAAAAATCTTTTATTGGAGAGCTAGCCTTTGCTATTATATTTTTTTCCATTCTTCCAGATATGTATGCATTTCTTCCAGAAATAACGGCTTGTTTCATGGCCTCTGCCATTAGTATAGGATTACGAGCTTTAGCTATGGCTGAATTTACTAAAACACCATCACACCCCATTTCCATCGCAATACATGCATCAGATGCTGTGCCAAGACCAGCATCAACAATAACTGGTACTGAGCAATTATCTATTATAATTTTAATATTTAATTTATTTTGGATCCCTAAACCTGATCCTATAGGAGAACCTAAAGGCATTATAGCTGAGCAACCATTTTCTTCTAACTTTTTTGCTAGAATAGGGTCATCAGTGCAATAAGCCATAACTTTAAATCCTTCTTTAACTAGAATTTTTGAAGCTTTAATAGTTTCTATCATATTGGGATAAAGTGTTTTATCATCTCCAAGAACTTCAAGCTTTACTAAATTCCAGCCTCCTGCCTCGCGTGCTAAATTTAAAACTCTTATAGCCTCTTCAGCATTATAACAACCTGCTGTATTTGGTAAATAAGTATATTTATTTGGGTTTATTATATCAGTTATCATTGGTTCATTAGGGTCGGATATATTAGTCCTTCTGACCGCAACAGTAATAATTTCTGACTCAGCTATTTCCAAAGCTTTAAGGTTTTCCTCAAAGCTTTCAAATTTTCCACTTCCCATGATTAATCGAGATTTATACTCTTTACCAGCTATTATAAGAGATTCTTTAGTGTTGATGTGATTTCCTCCACCTATAAAGTTTACTATTTCAATTTGATCATTAGCTTCTATTATGTGTGAATGATAGTCTGATTTATTAATTATTACTCTATTTATCTCAATTGCAATATTCTTTTTATTTAATTTAAGTAAATGAAGCAGTTTTTCAATGGATTGAGAAGTCTGTATTTTTTTAACTTCGCCGTTAATATGTATATTTATTTCTTTTGCAGACATATTATATTTTTTTCATTTCTTTTTTATTTATATTTATAATGTATATTATTAAGGAATAAATATATATTAAATGGATATATTTATAAATACTATTATAAGGATATTTTGTGAATAATATAAAGAAAATTTTAGTTCTAAATGGGCCCAATTTAAATTTACTAGGAAGAAGAGAGCCTAAAATATATGGTAATATAAGTTTAAGTGAAATAGAAAATAATTTACTTAGTTTACAAAATAAATTATCTGTTAAAATTGATTGTATTCAAAGCAATAATGAAGGAGAACTTATCAATATAGTTCAAGAAGCTAATGAGAAATATTCTGGTATGATTATAAATGCTGGAGGTTATTCGCATACTTCTATTGCCTTAATGGACGCTTTAAAATTTTTTGGAAGACCTATTATAGAAGTCCATATGTCAAATATATATATAAGAGAAAATTTTAGACATATATCCTACATTTCTAAAGTTGCAAATGGAAGTATATGCGGGTTTGGAGCAGAAGGGTATGAAATGGCAATAAATTGTATTATAAAATTAATAGATGTAGATTATAATTAATGTTAGGAGAATTGCATGGGCAAAATATCTATAGATAAATCATTAATCAAAGATCTTTCAGATCTCATAAATGAAAATAATTTATCTGAAATTACTGTAACCCAAGGAAGAAATTCAGTTAAGGTAGCAAGAAATATTATTTCTAGCGGTCCTATTGTGAGTCATTCAAATATTGTTCAATCTGATGATGATATAAATAATAAAGTAATTAAAGAAACAAATTTAGATCATCCTGGTACTGTAAAGTCCCCAATGGTAGGTACTATATATTTAGCTTCTTCTCCAGAAGCTAAGCCATTTATAACAGTTGGGCAAAGTGTTAAAGAGGGTGATCAACTATTTATAATTGAGGCTATGAAAACTATGAATCCAGTCAAATCTCCTTTTGCTGGTACAGTTAAAGAAATAATTGTAAAAAATGAAATGTCAGTTGAATTTGATGAAGCTCTAGTAATAATAGATATTAGTTAAAGTATAATATTGTGATAAAGAAAGTTTTAATAGCTAATAGGGGTGAAATAGCTCTAAGAATAATTAGGGCGTGTAAAGAATTGAATTTAAGAACTGTTGCGGTACATTCTACAGTAGATTCAAATGCAATGCATGTAAGGCTTGCTAATGAAAGTGTTTGTATTGGCCCTCCTTCAGCTTCTAAAAGTTATTTAAATATTGCTGCAATTCTCTCGGCTGCAGAAGTAAGTGGGGCGGACGCAATACATCCTGGATATGGTTTTCTATCAGAGAATGCTAAATTTGCAGAAATAGTTAATGAACATGGTCTAATATTTATTGGACCTAAATCTGAGCATATTTCTGAAATGGGAGATAAGGTATCTGCAAGAACTGCCATGCAAAAACTTGGAATTCCTCTTGTTCCAGGCTCAGATGGGGCTATTAAAGATTTAAAGGAGTTAAAAAAAGTAGCAAAAGAAGTTGGTTTTCCAATTTTAATTAAAGCTGCTTCAGGTGGAGGTGGTAAAGGGATGAAAGTAGCTGAAAGACCTGCGGATTTAGAAGAGGCCTGGAATTTAGCTCGTTCAGAAGCTAAATCTGGATTTGGGGATGATACTGTATATCTTGAGAGGTATTTAGCAAATCCTAGACATATAGAATTTCAACTTTTTGCGGATTCCTATGGAAATGTAGTACATTTTGGGGAGAGAGATTGTTCATTACAAAGAAGACACCAAAAAGTTTTAGAAGAAGCTCCTTCTCCTGCGCTTAAAAAAGAAGAAAGAGATAATATTAGTAAAATTATTGTAAAAGCTGTTAAAAAATTGGGCTATCTTGGAGCAGGAACCTTTGAAATGCTTTATGAAAATGGAGAATTTTTTTTTATAGAAATGAATACCAGAATACAAGTTGAGCATCCTATAACTGAAATGATAACAGGTTTTGATTTAGTAAAAGAGCAGATTAATGTAGCAAGTGGAAAAAAGCTCTCTATTAAGCAAAAAGATATAAATATTAAGGGGCATTCAATAGAATGCAGAATTAATTCTGAAGATCCAAACACTTTTATACCTAATGCGGGTACTATAAATAATTATCATACACCTGGTGGCCTTGGAATTAGAATAGACTCCGCTTTATATTCTGGTTATAAGGTTCCTCCAAACTATGACAGCTTAATCTCTAAATTGATTGTTTATGGTAAAAATAGAGAAGAAGCTATTTTAAAATTAAAGATAGCTTTAGAAGAGTATGTGATAGATGGTATAGACACTACTTTATCTTTACATGATAAGATAATAAGAGAAGAAAAATTTATAACTGGTGATTATGATATTAGGTGGTTAGAAAATTTTTTAGATATTAATGACTAATAATCTTCCTCATAATTTTGCTAAAATAGAGTATAAAAATATATTAGATGCTTATCTCCATGGAATATTTCCCATGGCAGAAAGTTTAGATAGCTTAGATGTGTTTTGGGTTAAGCCTGTAAAAAGAGGAGTAATAGATCCATATAAAGTAAGTATCAGAAAAAAACTAAAAAGATTCATAAATACAAATCCATTTCAAATTAAAGTCAATACTGACTTTATTGGAGTTATAGAAGGGTGTGCTGAAATTACTAATAATAGAGAAAATACTTGGATCAACCCTAGTATAAGAGACGTTTTTATAGAGCTGCATTATAAAGGTTATGCTCATAGCATAGAATGTTACTCTAATAATATACTAGTTGGAGGATTATATGGAGTTGCGATAGGCGGAATGTTTTTTGGTGAGAGTATGTTTAGTAGGAAGCCAAATGCAAGTAAAGTAGCTTTGTTACATTTGATAGATCGACTAAAAGTAGGAAACTTCATTTTGCTTGATACCCAATTTATAACTGATCATCTTAAAACATTGGGAGCCTTCGAAATTACTCAGGAAAAATTCATACTTATTTTAAAAAAAGCAATAAAAGTGAATGCTGATTTTTATAAAATTGGTAATTCTGGGAATTTAGATATAAATTTATATCCTAAGTCTTCAAACTATTAAATAAATTTAAAAGCAGTTTAACAGCTTAATATTATAAATAGAATGAGAAACTTGGGATAAACTTGTATTTTTAGATAAAATCCAACCTTTAAATATAAATTTATCTTTTTTCCTATCTTTTAATATGAGGTATGCAGCATAACTATTGTAATCTTGATTATCCTTAATACATTTTTTAATTAAAATATCTAAATTCTTAAATATTAAAGTACTATTTTTTGAAACTTCAATTACGTAATATTTACTAGAAATTTTATCGATAATTTTTAAAGAAGTTTTTAGATTTTCATTAGCTTTTATTTCAAAAGAAATAAATAAAAAAAATGAGAGAAGTATAATTAAATAATTAATTTTATTAAAAGAAAATATTAGAATTTTTTTGCTTCCAATGTTTTAATAATAACTTCAATAACTTGTTTAGGGTCTGCTCCCATTAAAATTGCATCCTCTAAAGCATCTTCTGTAATTTGATTGATTTCAATAATATTTTCATTCAAAATCTTAATTTTTTCTGAACATGATATGTTTTCATCATTGGAACCTTTCCAAATTTTTGGAAGTATATTTTTTTGATTATCGGTCAATTATTTCTCTCTTTTATTAGGCGACCAGGAATTATAAGAAGATGTTTCATTATTTATTTTTTCATTACTTTTATTTAAAATATAATTTATTCCTGTACTATTTGGTTTATGTTGAATTTGCCATTTCTTTTTGTTATCTTTTTTATTTGGAGTATCTTTAACTGTATGAGTAAGCCAAGCTTGCCATTCTGGTGGAACAGAGGACGCATCATTATTTTTAAAATATAAAACCCATCGCTTATTATTTTTATTTATATAATAAATATTGCCAAAATTATCTTCACCTATTTTTTTACCAAATAATAATGTAGTAATAGTTGTTCCAATATTGTTTAACATGGCTTTCTTTCTAAATTTGTCATAATAATTTTAATATATTAACTATCATTCATTCTTTCATTTATGATAGATTTTAATTTATTTAGCTCTAGGGCCCCTGCATATAGTTTGCCATTAATTATAAAAGTTGGAGTACCTCTTATATTTAATTTTCTTGCTAAATCTTCATTTTCTTGCAAGATTTGTTCAATATCCATTTTATTCATATCTTCTTTTAATTTATTTATATTAATTTCTAAATTACTTGCAGCTTTAAATATTTTATCTTCATTAAGATTCCCTTGCATACTCATTAAAGCTGAGTGCAATGCAAAATATTTTCCCTGTTTTTTTGCAGCCAATGCTGCTTTAGCCGCAGTTCTACTTGATGGAGATAATATAGGGTACTCTCTAAACGAAACTTTTAAATCAAATTCTGATCTTAATAATTCTGTAATAGCATCTAAAGATTTTTTACAATATCCACAATTATAGTCAAAAAACTCAATAATTATAACTTTAGGTTTATCTGAGCCCATAAAAGGAATGCTATTATTATTGGCCATTTCTATAAAGTTTTCTTTTAAGAATTGATCATCCACAGCTGAGTTTTCTTGCATTTTTTGTCTTAATTTATCGACAGACTCTAAAATTACTTCAGGGTTTTCCATAATATAGTCGTATATATATTTATCCAATTCTTCTTTAGATAATTTATCTTCAGAATATGCTGCTGATAAATGCAAATTAAATAATACGAACAAAAGAGTTATATTAGTTAATAATTTTTTTAAAGTTACAATCATAGGTTTACCCGATACTATTTTTATTTAATTAGATACTAATTATTATTCATTTCAGCTAATTTTTCCTTTGAAAAGAATATTATATCTAGGGCCCTTATATCACTAGGACTATTTTTTTTAAATGAAATTTTTGCTTTTTCTGCAAATTGTATAGCTAGACTATATCTACCCATTAAAAAATATGATTCTGCAGATGCTAATTGAGCAAGATTTATATTATTATTTCTTGCTTCAGCAATAGATAATAATTTCCAGGCTGCGATATTTTTAGGAATAATTTTCAAAATTCTTTTTAAATTTAGTATTGCTTCATTATTTTCTTTACTTTTTCCATACTCTATCTGAGATCTGGCTAAAGATAATAATATTATTGGATTATTTGGTAAGAGATCTGAAGATATTTTAAGTTGTTCAATAGATTTAAATATTTGGCCATTTTCGAATAACATCTGTCCTAGAACTTCTGGAAAAAAAGGGTCATTTTTATCTAAATTAATTAACTCTTTTATTTCTCTAATTCCTTTCTCTAAATCTGGTAATCTCAGATAAGCTATTGCTCTAGCATATTTTGCGTCTATTTGGGATGAATTTTTGGGATAAAGTAATAATGTTTTTCCAGGGCTATTAGTAAAAGCTACAATTTTGGCAACTATTCTTTTAAATTTAATATCATCTAATGATAAGTCCCTTTGCTCATTTATGCTAATATTTTTTGTAGCTTCCATAATATCATATATTCTTTCTTGAGATATAGGATGAGTTCTTAAGTATGGGTCTTGTCTATTTTCATGTAATAATTCCTGTTTACCAAGAGTTTTAAGTAGATCGGTGAGTGGGATACAGGAGCGATTTACAGAAGTCATATATTTTATTGCTGCTGCATCAGCATATTTTTCATTTTGTCTGGTATTTTTATAAAAATTTCTTTCTGCTATGCTTGGTCCAAGTGTGGCTAATTTAGCTAAACCAGCTGGTGTATCTAACCCTGCCGCCTTTGAAGCTGCCATAAGACCTGCAGTCAAAATAGTTGCTATAGTTACAGTTTCTTGTGCTTTTTTCATAGAGTTTACAGTTCTATTTAAGTGTCCTCCAGCAATATGACCAATTTCATGTGCTAACACACCTATTAGTGCATTTACTTCTTTTGCAGCAAGAATTAAACCTGTATTTATAAAAATGTTTTGTCCCCCTGCGACAAAAGCATTAATAGTCTTATCATTAACTATATATATATTTACAGAATTGGGGCTTAAACCTGCTACTTTTAATATGGGATCAACCCAACCTCTAATGTACAGTTCTATTTCAGCATCCTGAATTAGACTTATATTTTGTGCTTTAACTACTTTGTAAGTAGAAGAAAATAATAGTAAAATAAATAAAATTAAATATATAGTGTATGATTTAATATATTTAACTAGTATAGTAATTATTTTTAGCATTAATATCCATTTATAAAATTTTTAGATAAATATAAATAAATTATATATAAAAATTTACTACATATATAATTAATTATTTAAAATTAGGAGTATCTTTCTGATGTTGAATTCAAAAAGGTCAAATATAGCACCATTTTTAGCAATTGATATGCTTACAAAAGCAAATAACTTAAAGTTAAAAGGGCAAGATATTATTCATATGGATGTTGGAGAACCTGGTGTTAGTACACCAAAACATATTTTAAAATATGCAAAGGAAATAATAGGTAATAAAAAAATAGGATATACTGAATCAATTGGAATTCCAGAATTAAGGCAAAAAATTTCTGGTCATTATAAATCTTGGTATGATCAAGAAGTTAATTCAGATTGTATTGCAGTTACTTCAGGCGCCTCGGGTGCTTTTGTTCTTGCTTTATTGGCTATGTTTGATCCTGGAGATAAAATTGTAATGATGACTCCCTATTACCCTGCTTATGTGAATGCAATAAAAGCATTAAATTTAGATATTATTTTTATAGATGGGGAAATAGATACTGGCTATCAACCGACAGAGGATAAATTACAGAAAGTAAAGAACAATATTAAGGGTATCGTTGTTGCATCTCCTGCAAACCCCACAGGTAGCAGCTTAAAAAATAGTACTTTAAAACAGATTGCTAAATGGTGTATGAAGAATAATAAAGTTATAATATGTGACGAGATATATCATGGAATAGAATATGTTCAGAAGTCTAATACTATACTTCGCTATAATAAAGATGCAATTATAATTAACTCTTTCTCTAAGTATTTTTGTATGACCGGTTGGAGATTAGGATGGATTATTGCCCCTAAAAATATTATAAATGTCATCGAAAAATTATCAATGTCTTTATTTTTGTGTCCGTCAACAATTGCTCAAATAATAGCAACGAAGGCATTTGATGATTATGATATTCTGAATCAAAATGTATCAATTTACGGTAAAAATAGAGAATTATTAATTAATTTCTTCGAAGATAAAGGATTAAATAAGTATGCTCCAGCGGATGGCGCCTTTTATTTATATATAGATATATCTAATATAAGTAATAACTCTGATAGTTTAGCTAACAGATTATTGACAGAGATTGGTGTATCTGTAACTTCAGGAAAAGATTTTGATTATAAATTTGGTGAAAAATTTATAAGAATTTCTTATGGAGGAAGTAATAAAAGTGTTATTGAAGCAATAAAAAGGATAGGTAGCTGGATAAAGTTAAAAAACTGAGATTAAGTTTCTAATTTATTCCACCAGCCCTTTTTTATAGGCCCTTTTTTCTTAGGTTTTGCCGCTTTAGTATTTTTTTTAACTTTTTCTTCAGTAACTTTGTCTTCTTTTTTTAAGGAGTCAGACTTTTTTTCTTTAGTACTTGACTTCTTTGCTTTCTTTTCAGATGAAGATAAAGATTTATTTGAAGATTTTTTATTATTACTATTCTTCTTAATATCAATTTTAGTATTTTTTTCTTTCTTAATTATATCTTCATTCTTATTATTTATACTTTCATTATTTGTATTTTTACTTTCATTTTGGTTAATACTTTCATTATTTTCGTTATTTTTAGCATTATGTCTTTTATACTTACCTTTATTATAAGGACGTTTCGTTTTACTAGAATTTTTATTGGCATTATCTTTTTTATTATTTATGCTAGCTTTTGAATCATTAGTATTTTCATTCTCATATATAATTTCTTCATATTTCATTTCAGGATCAGGTAATATATTAATAATGATATTTCTTTTTTCTTCAATATTAGATAATTCTTTTCTTTTATTATTGAGTATATGTAAGGCTGTCTCTTCAGGTATTTTTATTGATAGAGATTTGTCATTATAATTTGTAGCTTCTTTTTCAATTTTATGAAGAGCTTTTAATGTAAGAGATTCTAAAGATCTAATTCTTCCATGCCCTGAACAATGATTACAAGTTATAAATTCAGCTTCATAAATACTAGGCCTTAGTCTTTGTCGTGACATCTCTAATAGCCCAAAGTTTGAAATATTACCTACTTGAATTTTTGCTCTATCAGAGTGTAGTTTTTGTTTTAATATATTTTCAATAAATCTATTATTTTTACTTAGAAGCATATCTATGAAATCTACAACAATTAAACCAGATAAATCTCTAAGTCTAAGTTGAATTGCTAATTCTTCTGCTGCTTCTTTATTAGTTTGTAATGCAGTTTCTTCTATGTTTCTTTCTTTAGTTGCTTTACCAGAATTAACGTCAACAGCAACAAGGGCTTCTGTTTGATTTATTACTATATATCCACCACTTTTCAAAGTTGCTATAGGGCTATGAATTTTTTCTAATTTTGTATCTATATTATATTTTTGCAACAAGGGAGTTTTTTCATTATATTCTTTTAAAATCTTAATTTTACTTGGCATTAAAGTTTTCATATAAGTTTTTGCTGCTTTAAAAGCCTCATTTCCTTGAACAATTATTTCTTCAATTTCAGGAGTAAATAAATCTCTTATGCCTCTTTTAATAATATTATTTTCTTCATGAATAAGAGATGGAGATACTGATTTAAGCGTATTTTTTTTAATTTTTTCCCAAGTTTTATTTAAAAAATTATAATCTCTTTTAATTTCCACTTTAGATCTTTTAGAACCAGCAGTTCTAATAATTACTGCCATATTATTAGGTACATTTAAAGATTCTATAATAGACCTTAATTTTTTTCTATCGTTAGAATGTGTAATTCTTCTGCTAATACCACCTTTTCTTATGGTATTTGTCATAAGAACACAATATCTTCCTGCTAATGAAACAAAAGTAGTAAGGGCAGCACCTTTATTGCCTCTCTCTTCTTTAGTTACTTGAACTAGAACAATTTGTCCCTTTTTTATGACTTCTTGGATTTTATATCTATGGTAAAATTTAATTTTAGTTTTAGTTTTTTTAATAGAATTGTTATTTGATTCCGATTCTTCAATATTTTCATCTAAAATGTCATTTTCATCTATATTAGAAACTTCTTCATTAATAATATTCTCCTTATCTGCGATAGGAATTTGAAAATAATCTGGGTGTATTTCACTAAATGCTAAAAATCCATGTCTTTCATTACCATAATCAACAAAAGCCGCTTGAAGCGAAGGCTCTACTCTAGCTATTTTAGCTAAATATAAATTACCTCTATTTTGTTTTTTTGTTGTAGTTTCATGGTCAAAATCTTCAATATCATTTTCATTGGTAACTACTACACGAGTTTCTTCTAAGTATTCGGCGTCTATCAGTATACGCTTTGTCATTGATCAAATTACTCCAAGCTAATAATAATTTATTAAACTGTTCATTAAACTTAATATTAGCATTAATTATTGGTCTGATTATTATATTTTTCAGACGTAAGTTTTTAAAAAAATAAGCAATAAATGACTTTCTGTTTAGCTTTGCAGATGAGCTAATATTTATATTTATATTTTTGATTTCTAAAACCATTTAATCGCCTATAAGAAAATTCTAAATATTTTATACTTTTTATGTATTAATTATATTTTTTACTTCACTAAAATCATTATTTATATTGTATATGTTTATAACAATGTAAACATTTTGTAAAATAGCTAATTAAAATAAATTTTTAATTATTATAGGAAAATTAGATGCATACTTATTTAAAGTTGTTATATATAATAGTTTTTTTTACTATTCTTATTTTTATAAATTCAATCTTTATAAACGTATATGCTGAAAATATTAATATTTATAGTTTTGAAAAAGATAATTCTATAAGGTTACTATTATCAAGTGAAAAAAAAATATTATCTAATTCTTTTATATTAGAAGATCCTCCTAGACTAGTAGTTGATGTAGAAAATATAAATAAATTTTCTAAAAATAATTTTGAATATAAATATATTAAAAAGATTAGAGCATCAAAATCTAATAATAAAGCAAGATTAGTCTTTGATTTGAAAATTCCTGCTAAAAACTTTAAGAAAAAAATATTTTCTGAAAATATTAGTGGAGCACATGTTTTATTAATAGATTTAAATTTATTTGCTACACAGAAAATTATTAATAAGAACGTAATAGTAATTGACGCGGGTCATGGTGGACCTGATCCAGGAGCTATTAGAAGTAATATTAAAGAAAAAGATTTAACTTTAATGGCTGCTAAGATACTTAGAGAAGAACTTTTAAAGAGAAATTTTATAGTTTATTTAACGAGAAGTTCAGATAGATATATTAAATTAAGGAATAGAGTAAAATATGCTAGAAATAAATCTGCAGACCTTTTTATTTCTATTCATGCAGATTCAACCAAAAATAAAAATACTAAAGGAACAAGTATATATTCTTTATCTGAAAAAGCTTCAGATAAATTATCTCAAGCTTTGGCGGATAGAGACAATAAATCTGATTTAATAGCAGGTTTAGATTTAGATGATTTAGATAAAGAAGTTTCTGATATTTTAATTGATTTAAGCAGGCGTGAAACTAAGAATAGTTCTATAAGTTTTGCGGAACTATTTATAGATCATCTAGAAAAACAAAATTTTAATTTATTAAGAAGGCCACATAGACAAGCAGGTTTCGCTGTTTTGAAAGCCCCTGATGTGCCATCCGTATTAATTGAAATGGGCTTTATATCAAATAATTCTGATTTTAAAAAATTAACTGATCCTAATTTTCAAGAAAAGCTTATGAAAAATACAGCAAATATTGTGGAAATATATTTTAATTCAATAAAATAAATATTTATTATTTTTTAGTTAAAATAAAAATACCTTCTGTAGATAATAAATTATTTAAGTAACTTTTCGGCTTTTTAATTATTTTAATATTATCTTTAGTATTTCTGTAAGCTTCATTAATCGATATATTTAAATGTTCGCATAAATTTATGAAGTCTTTAATTGTGCATAAATGAATGTTAGGTGTAGAGTACCAAGGTTCTGACAAGGTTTTTGCTACTGGCATTACTCCGTGAAATAAAATTTGTAACCTATATTTCCAATATCCAAAATTAGGAATACAAATAATACATTTTTTTCCTATTCTAAGCATTTGCTCCAAAACTTCTTTAGGTTTGTGGGTAGCTTGTAAAGTATCACTTAAGATTACAATGTCAAAAGTACTATCCGGGAAGTTTATTAGATCCTCATCAGCATCTCCTTGGATTACGGATAGGCCTTTTGAAACTGATTCTTTCACTCCTACGTGACTAATTTCAATTCCTTGTCCTTGGATATTTTTAGTTTTTTCTAAAAAATACAGTAATTCTCCACTACTGCATCCTATGTCTAAAACCTTGTCATTATCAGATATTAGTGAAGATATTAAGTTTTGGTTTATAAGATTAGTCATATTTGCCTTCTTATAAGTTTAATTTTCGTGCTACTCCAGTTATAAAGCCAGAAAGTATATCATAAAAGTCTTTTACTTCAAGTAAGAAGCTATCATGACCTTTATCAGATTCTATTTCTATGTAGCTTACATCAGAAGCAGTTTTATTTAGAGCCTTTACTAGTGATTGACTTTCTGAACTAGGAAATAGCCAATCGCTTGTGAAGGATACTATAAGAAATTTACATTTAGTTTTTTTGAATGCGTGATCTAGATTTCCTTTATATTTATTTGTCAAATCAAAATAATCCATTGCTCTAGTAATATATAAATAACTATTTGCATCAAATCTATCTACAAATGATGTTCCTTGGTGTCTTAAATAGCTCTCTACTTGGAAGTCTGCATCAAAGCCCCAAGAGAGAACTTTACTTTGCATGTCTCTTCCAAATTTTTTTTGGAATGCTCCCTCAGATAAATAAGTTATATGTGCAATCATTCTTGCTACAGACAGCCCATGACGTGGTTTGTTTCCTTGATTGTAATAATTACCTTTATGCCATTCTGGATCGTTCATTATAGCTTGTCTTCCTACTTCATGGAAAGCAATATTTTGAGCAGAGTGACGATATGAAGTTGCAATTGGAATGGCAGAATATAGCATATTAGGATAACTGGCAGCCCATTCTAACACTTGCATGCCTCCCATAGACCCGCCAATAACTGAAAATAATTTTTTTATACTTAAACTTTTAATTAATTCAAGTTGTAAGTTGACCATATCCTTTATAGTAAAGATTGGAAATTCCATGCCATAAGGTTTAGATGTAGCTGAATTAATAGAAGAAGGTCCCGTTGTTCCCATGCAACCTCCTAATACATTCGTGCAGATAATAAAATATTTATTCGTATCCAAAATTTTATTTGGCCCTACTAAATTATCCCACCAACCTTTTCTTTTAGTAATAGGATTCTTACCAGTTACAAATTGATCCCCTGTCAATGCGTGACATACTAATATAGCATTTGATTTTTCAGTATTTAGTTTACCCCAGGTATTATATGCTAAAGTAGTTTTTTTTAATAAATGTCCACCTTCTAGTTGTAATTCTATAGGTCCTAAAGTCTTATTAAATATTTTTTTATTATCAGTTTTATTAATTTTTAAATCTCTTCATTTTTTTAAAATATATAAATAATATTTACAATTATGACATGCTAATGGTTTTTTTCATATTAATAATATATATATAATTTATTATTATAAAAAATAATTTGGATGTAAGTATGCCATTAAAAAACACTTCTATTAAAACAAAAGTAAAAAAAATTAATAAAAATAAACAGCCTTTGTTTATAATTAGAAAAAAAATAGATAAAATAGATAATAAAATACATGATTTATTAATTGAAAGAGCTGAGTTAGTAAAGGATGTAATAAATGAAAAACGAAAAGAAAGTAATAGTGGTATTATTATCTACAGGCCAGCACGAGAGCATGAAATCTTATTAAGGTTAATAAAAAGACATAAAGGAATTATATCTGTCACATCATTAATATCTATATGGCGAAAACTTATTTCTACATATATATCTATTCAAGGATTATTTAAAGTAACTTTTGCAGGGAATATAGATGAGATAGTAAACCACCATTTTGGTTCTGATATCAAGAAAATAAAAAATAAAAGTAGCATTAGTTGTTTAAATAAATTAGCAAATAATTTATGTAATATTGCAATTTTACCTTTTCCTAGTAAAAAAAATGATTGGTGGATTAAATTAACTAATTATTCAAATATTTCTGTTGTAGGAAGTTTGTGTGATAGTGTAAGTGGAGATATAGAGGCATTAGTTCTGAGTACACAAAAAATAGAATATGCGTCAAATAATATTTCCTTATACACTTCTAAAATAACTTCAAAAAACTTAAAAAAATATTCTGATTTTCTAACTTGTAATGGATTTATAATAATATGTAAAAAATTACTTACGTCTAAATCATATATAATTTTATTTTATACTAAAATTTATTCCGAATTAGAAAATAAAGGCAAGTTAAGAATTATAGATAGCTATAAGTTCGATGATAATATTCAAACAAGATTAGTTGGAGTTTTTTCATCAATTGATAAGGAAATTATAAATGGATAAGTTTGGTAAGGTTTCATTCATAGGTTTTGGTTTAATAAACTCATCTTTAGCTCATATATTTAAATTAAAAAAATTAGCTAATAAAACTTCTGCTTTTTCAAGACGAATAGAAACACGTGATAAGATTAGAAGCTTAAATATAGTTGATATAGTAAATGATGATATAGAGGACTCCGTAAAAGACTCAGATTTGATAGTTTTAGGAGTTCCTGTTGGAGCTATGGAAAGTGTTATTAAGAAAATTTTACCTTATTTAAAAAAAGGAGTTATTATTACCGATGTAGGTTCTATAAAAAAGAAACTTGTTGATACTCTTGTACCATTACTTCCTAAAGATGTTTACTTTATTCCAGGGCATCCTATAGCAGGAACAGAAAAATCAGGTCCTGAGTCTGGCTTTCCTGAACTTTTTAACGGCAGGTGGTGTATACTTACTCCTTATTCAGATACTTCTCAAAAAGCCAGAGATAAAATAAAATTTATGTGGGAACAAGCAGGAATGAAAGTAGCAATAATGGATGCAGAATATCATGATCGAGTCTTAGCAATTACATCACATATTCCTCATTTAGTAGCATTTTCCATCGTAGGAACAGTAACAGAATTAGAAGATCAGCTTAAAACAGAAGTCATAAAATATTCTGCTGGTGGGTTTAGAGATTTTACTAGAATAGCGGCGTCTGACCCTGTAATGTGGAGAGATGTATTTTTAAACAATAGTGATGCTGTTTTAGAAATGTTGGGCAGATTTATAGAAGATTTAACAGCTTTACAAAAAAGTATTAGATGGCAAGATGGAGAATCTTTAGAGAAATTATTTATAAAGACTAGAGAGATTAGAAAAGGCATAATTTCTGAAGAGCAGGATTAATTAGGATTTAATATTTTTAAATTTGGTATATTTATTATTTTTATGCCCATTAAGCTTAGGTATCCATTTTGAATATTTATAGAGAATTTTGGAATATTACTAGAAGATATTTCTATTGCTTTAATTATTATATTTAATGTTTCAAATAAGCTTTTAGTTATAACATTTTCATTTTTTAAAATCATTATTAATTTATCTAATTCATTGGTTTCTATAGATATAGAACTTTGTATATCTAAATTCTCATCTAAGCCTAGAAAAGCATTTCCTTTAATCAATATTTTGTCTATATTTAAGCTAAAATTATCAATATCTAAGCCTCCTTGGCTTGAAAACCAATCATAAAATTTATTAATATTGAAGTCTTTATAATTAATTAATTCTCCATTAATTAATAAATTTCTTATCGAATTTTTCTCCATAAAAGAGGGATAAAAAAATAATTCCTTAATTGTTATTGAATATTCTAGATTACTATTTTCTTGCTCTCTTATATAAATTTCAGGCTTACTTATTTCATTTATATTTTTATCAATTATAACTTGAATTTTTTCAAAGTTAAATGAAACTCTTTTTTCGTTATTTTCATTCAAGACTATAGATCCTAAAATATCAGGAAAAATAATAATGCTGTTATTCATGTGAGTAATATCAATTTTTTCAGAAGTTTTAATAAGTATATGTTTTATATTCCAAGGTTGATAAATTATATCTAAGCTCTTTAAGAATATGTCTGTATTATTAATTTTAATTTCTACGGATTTTAATTTATTTACAATTCTATATGGAAACCCTGATTTATCGACATTTTTCCATGAAAAATTTATGTTATTTTCATGTAGTTGATTTTGAAATGTTATTAAATGTTTTTCTGTTAACTTTTCAATTTTAAAATAAAAAAAATAATATAAAATTATAAAAAATATAAAAATAATCAACATAAAATAAATAAATTTAAGTCCAGGTGCTCTATTATTTTTTTTAATATTGATTTTTATCTTCCGTTAACTATTTTTTATCATAGATACGAGTTTAGTAGTACTATGATTTTTTGTGAGGTTGATCCTTATTACAGAGCCACCATTTTTTTTTATAAAGTTAGCTCCAACAATTTCTTTTATTTTGTAATCAGCTCCCTTAAAAAGAATATTTGGATTAATTTGTTTTATCAATTTAATAGGTGTATCTTCCTCAAAACTAATAACAAAATCTACCATCTCGAGAGATCGTAAAATTTTTTTTCTTGCCTCTAGATTTAAAATTGGTCTTTTATTACCTTTAAGCTTTTTTATAGATTTATCACTATTTACTGCAACAATAAGTTTATCGCATGATTCAGCCGCTTTTTTTAACATATCTATATGTCCAGCATGTATTAAATCAAAGCAACCGTTTGTAAAACCAATAGTATATTTATTTGCTCTCCATTCATTTAAATTATTTAACAAACTACTAGAAGAAAGAGTTTTAGATTTTAAAAATTTTCTAAAAACTTCCAATATTTCATCTTGACTCACGGAAGAAGTTCCTAGCTTTTTTACGGCAATACTAGCCCCTAAATTAGCAAAATGTGCTGATTCAATATTATTATTTGTTATCGATAAAGCAGCAGAAAATAGAGCAATTACAGTATCTCCAGCACCTGTTACGTCAAAAACTTCTTCAGCGTTAGATTTTAAATGATAGGTGTTCTTTTTTTGTATTATTGATAAGCCATTTTCACCTCTTGTTAAAAGTACATTTTGTGCCCATTTTTGTTGAATAATATACTGTCCACACTTCTCTACTAATTTGTTATCTTTGGGATCAATAAATGTAGCATTGGATGCTTCTTTTGTATTAGGCGTAATGAAATATGACCCTTTATATTTTTCAAAGTAGTCTCCCTTAGGATCGACAATAACTTTTTTCTTTTCTTTAGTTGCATATTTTATAAGCTTTTGGCAAAAATTTTCTTCTATAAATAGCGCTTTACCGTAATCAGAAAAAATAATAATATCTGATTGCTTTATAAAAAGTTTAAAATATTGAAAAGTCTTTTTCTTTAAAATAGAGCTCAATGGAGATATTGTCTCCTCATCAGTTCTGAATAGTTGTTGACCGTTAGCAATATACCTAGTTTTCAGCGTTGTTTTTCTGTTACTATCTTGCAAGAGAGCGTACTCTATATTTTTAAGTTTTTTAAAGTGTGTTTTTAAAAATTTACCAGAAGAGTCGTTGCCAATTATTGATATAAAAGAAGTTTTTATATTTAATGAGTTTAAATTTTTTATTACGTTACCTGCTCCCCCTGCCAATAATTTAGTATTTTCCACATTAATAACGGGGATTGGAGCTTCTGGGGAAATTCTTCTTACAGAACCAAAAACGTATTTATCAAGCATAATATCGCCAATAACTAAAACTTTTTTACTTTGAATGTTAGTAATAATATACTCAAGTTTTGATTGGTTAATCATTTAATATTTAAACCCATTTATGTTTGTTTGGAATTAGCAATATCTTCAAATAAGTTATTTATATCTTCATTATCAAGATCAGTATCTGAGTTTTCAATATGGTCTTCTTTCCTCACTAGACCATATTTTATTCCAGAATCACTATTATTATCCTTATTAATTTCTGAATTTTTTTGCATTTCCTTCCACCTAGATGATCTTCGTGCTTTCGCTATAGCCGCAGCTAAATCATTTTGTTTACATAAACCTAGCATTACCGGATCTTTAGCTGATACATTTGCAATATTCCAATGAGTTCTGTCTCTTATTTGGTTTATGGTAAACTTAGTAGTCCCAATTAATTTAGAAATTTGACCATCTGACATTTCAGGATGAAATTTTAAGACCCAAGATATTGCATTTGGTCTATCTTGTCTTCTTGATAAGGGCGTATAACGTGGTGATTTTTTCTTTTTTGATGAAACAGTTGTAGTTGATTTGGCAAGAATGAGAGATTTTTTTTCATCTTTTTCACATTCTTGAATATTCTCAATTGTTAGCTCACCGCTAGCAATAGGATTTTTACCTTTTATTCCTGTTGCTACTTCTTCGTCCGCTATACCTTGAACCTCTAAGACATGAAGTCCACAAAAATCTCCAACTTGTTGGAAAGATAATGATGTATTTTCTACAAGCCAAACTGCAGTTGCTTGAGGCATTAAAGGAATTGTCATAATTTATCTCCTAATTTGAATTCATATTAGCGCATAATTTAGATAGTTAGTATAATTTTTCCTATATGTTGACTAGATTCTACTAAAGTATGTGCTTTATTTGCATCTTTTAAGTTGTAACTACCATAAATTTGAGGTAATACCACTTTTTTTTCTATTAATGGCCATACTTTTTCATATAATTTTTTTGCAATTAATCCCTTTTCTTCTATTGACCTTGGTCTTAGAGTAGAGCCAGTAACAGTTAACCATTTTGTTAAAATTGGTAATAAGTTTAATTTATTCTCATATCCACCTTGAAAAGCTATAATGAGTAATTTTCCATTTTTTGATAATATATTTAAATTTTTATCAAAATAATTTGCACCTATTATATCTAAAATAATATTTATACCTTCATTATTAGTATATTCGTTAATGACCTTCTCAAAGTCATGATTATTATAGTTAATAGCTAATTCTGCACCAAGTTTTTTCATTTTAATACATTTTTCATCAGAGCCAACTGTAGTAAAGACTTTAGCTCCAAAACTTCTAGCTAATTGTATGGCTGTAGTTCCAATCCCACTTGCTCCTCCATGAATTAAAATTTTATCATTTTTTTTTAATTGTCCTCTATCAAATACATTCGCCCATACTGTAAAGAAAGTTTCGGGAATTGCAGCTGCTTCAACATAAGATAACCCTTTAGGAATAGGCAATGTTTGTTTAATAGGAGCAACACAATAATTAGAATAACCTCCTCCAGATACTAATGCACAGACCTTATCTCCAATTTTAAAATTATTATCACTTGGATTTATTGCAACTACCTCTCCTGCCACTTCTAGCCCAGGGATATCACTTGCACCAGGAGGAGGAGGATAAAGTCCTTGTCTTTGCATAATATCTGGACGATTTACGCCTGCTGCTTTAACTTTAATTAATAATTCATTTTTTTTTATTTTAGGAGTAACTCTTTTTGTTATTACTAAATTTTCTGGTCCTCCAAACTTTGTAATTTCTACACAATCAATTTCTTTAGGTATTATCATAATGTTAAATCCTTTTTAATTTATAGATTTATAATAAACATTGTATAAAATATGAAGTAAATATATTGTAAAGGTGTAAATAATGGACGAAGAAGATTATAAAAAACCCAAGAAAGCTATAGAAATAGGCGCTAACATAGATAATTTATCTTTAGATGAATTATCAAATTACATAAACCTTTTGAAGCAAGAAATAAATAGGGTTGAGAATATTAAACATGAAAAATATAAAGCTTTAGAATTAGCAAAAGATTATTTTAAAAATTAAAAAGGTAAAATATAAATGTCAGATTTATGGCCACCAGTTAATCCTATGAGAAAAGATTATATTTGGTGGTGTGATTATGCTACTAGGTGGAGTGATAATGACATATATGGGCATGTAAATAATAACGTTTATTATTCTATGTTTGATACTGTTGTTAATTATTTTTTAATTAAACATGCTAATTTTGATCCATTAAAATCGGATTCTATTGGAGTTACTCCAGAAACAAGATGTAGATATTATAAATCAATAAAATATCCTGAGACAGTTAATGTAGGAATAAACATAAAAAAACTAGGTACTTCAAGTATTAGATATGAAATAGGTGTATTTAAGCAAGGTGAGGAAGAACCGTGTGCAGTTGGATATTTTGTACATGTTTATGTGAATAGAGTTAATCAGCAGAAAATAGAACCTATACCATTAAATATATATAAAGCTTGTGAAAAATTATTAAATAAGAGTTAAATCTTTAAACCTGCAAACCTTTTATTAAATTTAGCAACTTGTCCCACGTCATCTCTAACTACAGCAGGACCGCCTGTCCATGCAGGATGAGATTTTGAGTCTATATCAAGTTTTAATTTGTCACCAGGTTTACCGTATGTAGAACGCGTTTTAAATTCTGTACCATCAGTCATTTGAACTGTTATTTCATGGTAATCTGGGTGTGTATCTTTTTTCATAATATAATTATCCTAATATAATATATGTATTACTTATTTATTATATAAATAAATCTTAAAACAGATTACTATTTACTAGAACTTTGATATTTATGCAAGTAAGGAAGTATAAAATGTCTATGATACAAGATAAAAATTTTCCACAACCTTATGAAAAATGTTTTCTTGAGGTAGGTGATGGACATAAAGTATATGTTGAAAAAATAGGTAATCCTAAAGGCATACCATTTATTTTTCTTCATGGTGGGCCAGGCAGTGGCTGTCAAAATAATCAGCGATCGTTATTTAATCTTGAAAATTCAAATGTTATATTATTTGATCAAAGAGGTGCGGGTAAATCTGAACCTAAAAGGTCTTTATATAAAAATACTACACAAAACTTAATAGCTGATATGGAAGAAATAAGAAAAAAATTCAATATAAAAAAATGGTCTATAGTAGGAGGAAGTTGGGGTTCTACTCTAGGTTTAGCATATACAGAAAAATATAGAGACAGTGTGGAGGGCCTTGTTTTAAGATCAGTATTTTTAGGAACTGATAATAATGTTAATTGGGCATTTGAAAAAGCCGCAAAAACTTTCAGACCTGAATTATGGAATAAGTGGATAAGATTATTAGATATTGAAGAAAGAAAAAACCCTATTGAAGCATATGGTAAGCGTTTAGAGTCTTCAGATATAAAAATATCTAATTCAGCGGCGTTAGCTTGGTCTCTCTATGAATCTATTTTATCACAATTAAGTAGTGATATTTTATTTCCTAAATCATTTATGGACGAAATTTTCATAAATTCATCCGCTGATCCTAATACACCTTTTTTTGAGTGGCATTACATAAAAAATAACTTTTTTTTAGAGGATAATGAGTTAATTAAAAATGCATATAAATTAAATGGTATTCCCGGAAGTATAGTTCAAGGAAGGTATGATCTTTTATGCCCAGTTATCAATGCTTATGAAATAGCGATGAAATGGAAAACTTGTGATTTAATTATTGTAGATGAAGGAGCTCATTCTGCAAATTCTGATCCTATGAGAGAGAAGCTAGTAAAAGCCATAAATGATCTTACAAATAAATTAATATAGGTTTAAATAGCTAAATAAATGATGTAGAAATTTACATATTAATTAAAAAGTTGGATTAGGAAATTTTATTGTTCAAACTTATAAATTTTGTTTTTTTTATATTATTTTATTTTTCTAGTATATCCTTTGCGGAAGATAGTTTGAATATCATAACTACTAAACTCAAAAAGGGCGATACTTTTTATAAAGTGTTTTCAGAAATGAAAATAAATAAACTTGATGCAAATTTATTTATAGCTTCTTTGCAAAGAAAATTAGATCTTAAAAGAATGCCCACTGGACAAAAAATTAAGTTTTATTTTTTAAATAGCTCTAATGTATTAATAGCTGTAGCTGTACCATTAAAAAATAATGTTAACGTATTAACATGGAGAAAGGATGATAATATAAGTTCCTCAAAAATTAGTGATAATTTATTAAATGATAGAGTTAAAGCAATAATTAATTCAGAAGATTTTATTCCTAAGCCTGGTTTACATAGAATAATTGTAAGTAGAGGGGATAATTTAACAAAATTACTTTCAAATGCTTCAGTAAGTATTGGTGAAATTCAGAATATTATTCAGGTAGTATCCGAGGTATTGGATTTACGTAAATTAAGACCTAACGACGTAATTGAATTGTTATATATAGCTAAATCTGAAGGAGTGTTTTTAGATAAAGTAATTTTAACTATGAGCGGTAAAAATATAATTATTAAAAAAGATAGCTTTCAAGTTTTTAGAATAAAAGAGAATGAAAAAAGTAACAATGATGCAAATATTAAAGATCAAAAAACAATAAAAAAGACAATTGTTAATCAAGATTTAATCCTAGGCCAATTGAGAGAGTTCGGTTGGAGTAGAAAAGAAGCTAGAGAGGCATTGGATGCATTTTCAACTGTTTATGACCCTCAAAAAATTAATAAAAATACAGAAGTAATTTTTCCAAATGATAGGAGAGTTAAAGCTTTTTCTATAATGCTAGATAATAATTCTATGATTTTAGTCCAAGAAATTAAAAATGGTGATTTTTTGGCTCAGAAGTTAACTTCAAAAAAAGCTAAAGCTATAATTTCAAATTTAAAAATCACTGAGAAAAGCGAGTTAAGTATTAATAAAGAAAATATAAAAAAAAATAAAAATAATGAAACTGCACAAGAAATAAAAGCTGATGATCTGTATTTTAAAACAAATTTAATAGAAGGAAAAATCTCAAAAGGAGATACTTTAATATCTAGATTATTAGCTTTAGGAGAAAAACAATCAACTATAATGATGGCTCTTAAGTCTCTCTCAAAAAAAATGAATCCAGATCTAGTTAGAGCGGGGAGCACTCTTATAGTCGCATTAGATAGAACAGCAAAACCTATGCGAGGTTTCTTTATTACTAAAAAACAAAATGATGGTTATTTAGTTATACTTGATAAAAATATATATACTGTAACAAAATCTAATATTTTAAAGGCTAAAATTGAGTTAGCTAAATTGGTTAAGCCTAATCTTATTGAAAGAAAGAAAAATATAGAAATTATACCTGAGTGGAAAGATTCTAGCTTAGTTAAGCCATTTAAATATAATGTGAAAATATTTACTTTTAAAAGAGGAGATACTTTATCTCATGCATTTTCAAGTATTAATGTTTCAGAGAGAGATAATTTTGGATTTATAAATAAATTACAAAATGAGTTTGACCCAAGAAAGATAAAAATAGGTAATAAAATGAAACTCTATTTAAATAAAGAAGATCCTAAGCTAGTTGAGGGGATTGCTTTACACTTAGATAAGGTAAAGTCCATAGAAGTTTTTAAGATCAATAATAATTATATTTTAAATAAATATAAAGAACCAGTGATTATAACTTTTCATAAAGTTTCAGGTGAAATTAATAATAGTTTATATATATCAGCAAAAAAAGCAGGGCTTCCTATATCTGTTCTTATGGAGGTTGTAAAAATTTATTCTTTTGATGTTGATTTTCAAAGAGAAATTAAATCAGGTGATGCTTTTGAGGTTTTATATCAAATATATAACAATAAATCTGGAGAGGTTGTAAGAAATGGTCCTGTCTTAAGGTCCGTTTTAGTATTAGGTGGAGAAAGATTACCTCTGTATAGATATGAGTATGAAAAAGATTACTTTGATTATTTTGATTCTGAGGCGAATAGTGCAAGAAAAGCTCTTATGAGAACTCCTTTAGATGGCGCCAGGATATCATCAGTATTTGGTAAACGTAAACATCCTATATTAGGTTACACCAAAATGCATAAGGGTGTAGATTTCGCTGCTCCTAGAAATACGCCTGTATTTGCAGCAGGTGATGGAGTGATTGAGTATGCTAAGAGGAATGGTGGCTATGGTGAATATATTCGTATTAGACATAATTCAGAATATAAAACAGCATACGCCCATTTAGCACGTTTTGCAGAAAGTATAAGGCAAGGAAAAAGAGTTAAACAAGGAGATATAATAGGTTATGTTGGAACTACTGGAAGATCGACAGGGCCTCATTTACATTATGAAATAATATTTAGAAATAAGCAGGTTAATCCATTAAAAGTTAGAATGCCTAAGGAACTAAAATTAAATAATGAGGATTATGATTCTTTTATTATTGAAAGAAATAAATTGGACAATATATGGGATAGTCTATGATATGCAGCTTTATTTATCTTGAGTATCATCTTTAGAATTAGTTTTAGAGTTATTACTTTTAGATATTGCTTCTTCTTTATTTTTTACTTCATTTTTTTCATCTAGTTTAATTTTATCTTTTTCAGTATTAATCTTATCTTTATGAATATTTACAACATTTTTTTGTTTTTTATCAATTTGATTATTTTGAGAAAGTTTATGAACTCTATGATAATGCTCTGCATGTTGGAAATAATATTCAGCTTTAATTATATCTCCAGATGTAATAGCATCTCTAGCTAGAGATTGATATTTTTCATGTACTTGTATTGCATTACCTTTAATTTTATTTTCTTTATTATTTTCATAAGGGTTCATTTTTTGAGAACTATTATTTCTCCTAGAATTATTATTTCTACTTCTATGTCTTTTGGGAGTATTTGATACTCTCATACTATTTTCCTTCTTTACAGATTAATTTACTAAAATTAATAAACAGCTTTTATAATTATTTCTGTTTAAAATTTAAGGGATTATTTCTAAAAAGATTTATTAAATTTAAATATCAATTCTTAGAGCCTATATTCTATCTATATAAGAAAATTTGCCAAGTATTTTCTTATTTTTATTTTTAAAATGCTGTTGCAATCATAATTCTTTTATTTCCAGATATATCTTTAATTGTTTCTTCTAATGTAAACTTATTATTATATAAAATAAATTTTAATTTTTCTGATTGGTCGAATCCAATTTCTAAAGCTATCATAGCATTCTTTTTCATTACTTTCCTTGCCAGAGGTAAAAAACTTCTAAATGAATCTAAGCCATCTATTCCCCCTTGCAATGCTATAAGAGGTTCATATTTCTTAATACTATGATTTAAGTTTTTAATATGTTCATTTGCAATATATGGAGGGTTACATGTAACAATATCAAACGTATTATTCTTTAATCCTTCTACCCAATTAGAATTAAGTAATTGAGCTCTATGGATAATATTTAATTTAGTTAAATTTGTATAAGCTACCTTTAAAGCATCAATGCTTATATCTGTTCCTATACCTAATGCATTTGGTAATTCCTGTAATAAACTAGCTAATATTATTCCTGAACCTACACCTATATCTAATATATTTAATGCCGTATTTTTATTAGAATTATATTTTAAAACTACTTCTATAAGTCCTTCTGTTTCAGGTCTTGGAATTAATACATTATTATTTACATAAAATTTATTTTTATAAAAATTTACAGCCCCTGTAAGATATGCGAAAGGTTCTCCTTTTGCTCTCCTCATCGCAAGCTTATAAATATTATTTTTTTGCCTTGGACTTACTTCTTTTTCAGTCTCTAGCAAGAATATTTCTAAATTAGAACATAAAACATGACAAATTAGTAATTTAGATTCTTTCAATGGTTCTTCAATGTTAGCTTTTTTTAAAATTTGTTGTATTTCTAATAAAATATTAGATAGTTTCATCATTCTTTAATTATTATCAGAAAGCTGAGAAAGTCTGTCACTTTCTTCTTGTACTAATAATACATCAATAATTTCATTTAGACGATTTCCAGAAAGAACTTCATCAATTCTATTTAATGATAATTGAACTCTATGATCAGTAATTCGATCTTGAGGATAATTATAGGTCCTTATTCTTTCGGACCTATCACCTGACCCAACTAGCAATTTTCTTTTTTCACTTCTCTCAGAATCTCTCATTTCTTTTTCATTAGTATAAAGCTTCGCTCTAAGCATTTCTAAAGCTTTTGCTTTATTTTTATGTTGAGATTTACCATCTTGGCATTGTGTAACTGTTCCCGTAGGAATATGTGTTATTCTTACAGCACTTTCCGTTTTATTTACATGCTGACCACCGGCTCCTTGCGCTCTGTATGTATCTATTCTTAAATCACTTATATTAATATCTATATCCACCTCTTCTGCTACAGGTAGTATAGCAACTGTAGCAGCAGAAGTATGAATTCTTCCTTGAGTTTCTGTTAAAGGAATTCTTTGTACTCTATGAACACCGCTCTCAAATTTTAACCTACCAAACACATTATTGCCTGATATTTTTATAGATGCTTCCTTACAACCACCTATATCATTTTCTGATAAAGATAATATTTCTATATTCCATTTTTGAATTTCAGAATATCTAGAATACATTTTTAATAAATTGCTTCCAAACAATGCTGCTTCATCTCCACCTGTTCCAGCTCTAATTTCAAGTATTGCATTTCTATTATCATCTGGATCTTTAGGAATAAGTAATTTTTGAGTTTTTTCATTTAGGTGCTCTAAATTTTTTTTTAAATTATTAATTTCAATTAAAGCTTCATCCCTTAATAATGGATCAGTTTCTTTATCATCTAGTATTTCTTGTGCTCCATCTATTTCTTTTTGGCAGTTTTTTAATTCGTTTATAGCTGACACAATTGGAGACAACTCTGCATGCTCTTTGGATAAATCCATTCTTATATTTACATCTATTTCATTGTCAGATAATTGTGATTCTATCTCAGAAAATTTGTTTATAATTTCTTCAAGCCTATTTTTTAAAACTGGTATCATTTAAAGTAATTTTTTCTCTATATATTTTATAATTTCTGGTAGTTTTATTTTTTCTTGTTCTCCAGATTCAAGGTTACGAACTAATGCATAATTATTATTTATTTCTTCTGTACCTATTATGATTGCATAGTTAGAGGTTAATTTATTAGCATTTTTTAATCTCTTCTTCAAATTACCTGAATAGCTCATTTCACAAGAAATGTTTTTATTTCTTAATTTATGAGCTAAATTTATACATATATTATTATTTTCTTCGCCAACTGGGATTATAGAAATGTGCTTTATTTTAATCTCATTTATAGTAGATAATAAAATAAGCCTTTCAATTCCTCCAGCCCACCCAATTCCAGGAATATCTGTGCCTCCCATTTGCTTCATTAAGCCATCATAACGCCCACCTGCAATTATAGCACTTTGTGATCCTAATTTATCTGTAATAAATTCGAATGTTGTATCATTATAATAGTCTAAACCTCGTACAAGTTTATCATTAATTATATATTTAATATTTAAATTATCTAATCCTTCTAAAATATTTTTAAAACCTTCAAGTGAAGAATTATTTAGGTATTCACTGAGTTTAGGGGCATTCTTAATAATAGAAATATCATCTTGAGATTTAGAGTCTAAAATTCTTAATGGATTTTTATCTAATCTAGTCAAGCTATCTTTAGATAGTTTATTTTTATAATCAGATAAGTAATTAGTTAGAGCTTTTATATATTCTTGGCGATCATCAATACTACCAAGGCTATTTATATTAAGCTCGCTATATTTTTCTATATTTAATTCATCTAGCACTTGTTTAGCACATGCGATAACTTCGATATCTGCTTGCTCTTTTTTTACTCCTAATAATTCAACCCCTACTTGGTGAAATTGTCTTAATCTTCCTTTTTGCGGCCTTTCATATCTAAACATAGGACCATGATAAAAAGCCTTAAAAGGCATTTCTTGTGTAAGGCCATTAGATATTATAGCTCTTATAATTCCTGCTGTTCCTTCCGGTCTAAGTGTGATTTCTTCGTCCCCCTTATCCTTGAAAGTATACATCTCTTTTGTAACTATGTCTGAGCTTTCACCTAAAGTTCTTTTAAATACATTTGAAAATTCAAAAATTGGAGTAGACATTTGCTTAAAACCGTAATTTGCAGAAATAGCACAGACCTTATTTACAATATAATTATAATTATACATGTCTTTATGAAGATGGTCATGAGTGCCTCTTACTGATTGTAATTTATTATTCATTTATTTTTTCAATCCTTCTGCATATTCTTCTACTAAATTAATAACATGATTAATAAAATCTTTTTGTTCCATTCTATGACTACTGTTACCATCGACATATATTTGATGAAATTTTTTTCCTCCTCCTGTCACTCCTATATTAGTTTCCTTTGCCTCTCCAGGTCCATTCACAACACAGCCTATGATAGATAATGAAATAGTCTCTTTTATATGTGAAAGCTTTTCTTCTATAATTTTTACAGTTTCTATAACATCAAAATTTTGTCTAGCACAAGAAGGACAAGATATAATAGTTACTCCTTTATTCCTTATACCTAGAGATTTAAGGATTTGAAAAGCTGCTTTCACTTCCTCTACTGGATCTGCAGAAAGAGAGACTCTAATAGTATCTCCTATGCCTGACCACAATAGTCTTCCTAGTCCAATCGCCGATTGAATAGTTCCATAACGGAGGCTTCCTGCTTCAGTAATCCCAATATGAAGAGGATAATTAGTGATTTCAGATAATTTTTCATAAGCGCGCACTGCTAAAAATATATCGGAGGCTTTTACACTTATTTTAAAATTTGTAAAATTGCCATCTTCAAGTATTTTAATATTAGTTAAAGCACTTTCTACTAAAGCTTCTGGACATGGAGATTTATATTTTTCTAAGATATTTTTTTCTAATGAACCTGCATTAACGCCTATTCTAATTGAACAGTTGTGATCTTTTGCAGCCTGAATTACTGATTTTATTCTCTCTCCTGATCCAATATTACCTGGGTTTATTCTAAGACACGCTGCACCTGCTTCGGCTGCTTCTATAGCTCTTTTATAATGAAAATGTATATCAGCAATAATGGGAACATTTACATTTTTAACTATTTCTTGTAATGCTGATGTAGATTCTTGATCAGGGCAAGAAACTCTCACTAAATCTGCACCTGCTTCAGTTATCTCATTTATTTGATTGATGGTTTTTTTTATATCTGTTGTTAAAGTATTAGTCATTGATTGAACGCTAATAGGATTGCTGCCTCCTATAGCAACATCGCCTACCATTATTGTTTTTGTCTTTTTTCTTTTTATTATTCTATATGGACGTGTATTCAATATTATGCCCTTACTCTTCTATATATTTAATTAAATTTTCTAAATTTAAAGAAATATTTCTTTTAACTTCCCCAGATTTTCCTAGTGCGTTAATGGTGTTATTATTTACTTTTATTATTATACCACCTGCGTTACCAGTTACTAGTATTAAATCCTTTTGATACGGTAATTTAATAATTTCATTTTTTTTTACAATTTTACTTACTAAAACTTTTAAATTTATATCTTGAATTTCTATCCAGCTATCCTCTTTTGCTTCAATAAATATAAAATTTATTTCTTCAGGCTTTGTATGAATATCTTTATTAGTTGAAGTTGCAGTTGAAGCTTTATCAATAACATCAATAGTTTCTTCTTTCTTTTCAATAATATCTATATCACTTAATTCTTTCTTTTTTGAAAGACTTTCTTCATTCACCTCTTTAATAATTTCTGTACTATTAAGAACATTATTATTAGTAATAATATTTTCTGTCTTGAGTTTATTAAGTTCTTTATAAACTATTAAGATAAAAAAAAATAAAATAATTGATATTAATAAAATAAATTTTTTAGATAATTTAAATTTATATGGTATTATTATATTCTGGTTTCCTTTATTTAAATTAACTTCTTTTAATTGATAATTATTAATTAATAATTTAGGGTCTATATCTATTAAATTTAGATATGTTCTGATGTGACCAATAATAAATATATCATCATTTATTTTATTAAAATTACCATTTTCTAATTTTATTATAATTTCTTCTGATATATTTAGTATCTTAGATGCTTCTTTTATAGTTAAATTTTTATTATTTCTTGCATTTATTAAATTCAGCCTAAATTCTTCTGAATAATTATTTTCTATTAATTTTATGTTGTTACTCAAATTATTACTCTAAATAAAATATTTATTTTTTTTCAAGCTCAAAAGTCGAATGCAGAACATTGATTGCTTTTTCTATTGCTGTTTCATCAATTAAAACACTTATTTTTATTTCAGATGTTGAAATAACATGAATATTAATATTTTCTGATGCTAAAGCTGAAAACATTTTATTTGCAACGCCAGTATGAGTTCTCATTCCTAATCCTATAATAGATACTTTAGCTAAAGAATTATTTCTAATAATTCTTTCAAACCCGATATCATTCTTATTTTCTTCCATAATTAATATAGTTTGCTCCAAGTCTTTTCGAGAAACTGTATAAGTAAAATTAATATTATTTCCATTTTCTGAACCCGTTTGAACAATCATATCAACATTAATATTAGCTTCACCCAAAGGACTAAATATTTTGGTAGCAACACCCGGTTTATCTAAGATATTGATAAGGGTCAGATTGGCCTCATCTTTACTATAAGCAATACCACTAACTAATTCATTTTCCATTTTTTCATCCTCTTTTATTAAAAATGTTCCTGTATTACCTGATATACTTGATAATACTTGTACAGTTACCTCATGTCTCATAGCCATTTCTACAGATCTAGTTTGTAATACTTTTGCTCCTAAAGATGCAAATTCTAGCATTTCTTCATAACTTATTTTGTTTAACTTTCTAGCATTTTTTACTATTCTAGGATCTGTAGTATATACACCATCAACATCAGTATATATATCGCATCTGTCTGCAGCTATAGCTGCTGCTATAGCTACTGCTGAAGTGTCTGATCCACCTCTTCCAAATGTAACAATATTTTTATCTTCATCAATACCTTGAAAGCCAGCAATAATGGGAATTTCTCCTCTATTCATAATTTCTAGAATTATTTTATCATCTATTCTATTTATTTTAGCTTTTGTAAAATCTTTTGTGCCAATTATTGGAATTTGCCATCCCAATAAGGGTCTACCTTTTAACCCAATTTCTTTTAATGCCATAGAAATGAGAGAGATTGCTATTTGCTCTCCAGTTGAAACTATCATATCAGATTCTAGTTTGTTATTTTGAATATCAAAATTTTCTGCTAGACTCAATAATTTATTTGTTTCTCCTGACATAGCAGAAGAGACTACGGCTACTTGATTTCCATTTTTTATTTCCTTATTAATGATAGAACAAACATGTTTTATTTTTTCGATTGTTCCAACGGAAGTTCCACCAAATTTTTGGACTATTTTTTGCATAAAATTTAACCTTAAAGTATATATATAAACGTATTCATACTTTGTCCTTAAAAAAGGTGCAAGATAGTTTTAACTTATAATAGTAAAAAAGATATTAAATAATATGTCATTAAGTACAGTTGATAAAGACGAAATTATACAATTTTCCAAATTAGCTAATGATTGGTGGGATGAAGAAGGTAGCATGTCATTTTTGCATGCAATGTCACAAATCAGAACTAAATTTATAAAGCTGGAATTAATAGAAAAGTATAACCTTATAGATAAAAAGAAAGTATTAAATGGACTAGAAATTTTAGATTTAGGTTGTGGAGGTGGAATAGCTAGTGAGCCTTTAAGTAGACTAGGAGGTAATGTAACTGGAATAGATGAGTCACAAAAATTAATAGATGTAGCTAATCAGCATGCAAAAAATATGAAACTTAAAATAAATTATAAATGTTGTAATATTGAGAGCTTAAGTAAATTTAAAAAAAAGTATGACGTTATTTTGGCCTTAGAGCTTTTAGAGCATGTTAATAATTTGGATTATTTTTGTGAACTGATCACACATCTATGTAAAAAAAATGGCATAATTATCCTATCCACAATTAATAAAACACTTTTATCGAGGATGTTTGTGATAGATATTGCAGAAAATATACTTAAAAAGATTCCTAAAGGTACTCACCATTATGAAAAATTTATAAAACCTAGAGAAATTAGTGAAATATTTAGTCAATATGGTTTTCAAATTAAGAATATTAAAGGCATGAATTTAAACCCTATTTTAAATTGCTGGAAATTAACGAATAATACTTCAATAAATTATATTTTATCATTGTCTAAGAAATAAGCTTACAACTTTCTGTTCCAAAACAATGTTTATATTTTTTACCTGAGCCACATGGGCACATTTCATTTCTTCCAATTTTTTTTGATTTAATGGGTGTGTTAATTTTTTTGTTATTGTCACTATTATGAGCTGACTCTTTAATTAAAGTTATATCCTCTTCTTTTCGCTCTGGAATTTCTGAGGTAATCTCTATATTTAATAATATAGTGGTAGTTTGATTTCTTATATTTTCTAACATTACTTGAAATAAATTGAATGCCTCACTTTTGTATTCATTTAATGGGTCTCTCTGGGCGTATGCTCTTAAGCCTATTCCTTGTTTTAATTGATCTAACTGCAATAAATGCTCTTTCCAATTTTGATCTACTACTTGAAGCATTACCTGCTTCTCTATATTTTGCATATTTTCAATACCAAAAATATTATTTTTTTGTTTAATTTTGCTGTCAGCTGCTTCTTTTATATAATGTTTAAATTCTTTTTCTGTCACTCCATCTTTCTTTGCCCAGTCATTAAGTGGCAAATCTAACCCTAATTTTTTTAGAGAAATAGATAAGCTTTTTAAATTCCATTGTTCGGCATATGCTTTTTCTGGAATATTTATACTTACTAAGTCATCTATTATTTCGTTTCTCATATTTAATGTAGTATCTGTTATATTATTCACCTGCATTAGTTCTTTTCTTTGTTCATAAATAGCTTTTCTTTGATCATTCATAACATCATCGAAACGAAGAAGGCTTTTTCTAATTTCAAAGTTTCTTCCTTCCACTTTTTCTTGTGCTTTTTGAAGAGCCCTATTTACCCAATTATGTATTATAGCTTCACCTTTTTTAAGACCTAATTTTTGTAAAACTGTATCTAATTTTTCTGAACCAAATATTCTCATTAGGTCATCTTCAAGTGAAAGAAAAAATTTAGATTCTCCTGGATCTCCCTGTCTTCCTGATCTTCCTCGTAATTGATTATCTGTTCTTCTGCTTTCATGCCTTTCGGTACCTATAACTAAAAGCCCTCCACTTTTTAAAGCTATATTTTTATTTTCTTCAATATTATTTATTTTATTTTTACTATTTTTGCTCATCATATCTTTATTACCGCCTAATTGTATGTCTGTACCTCGCCCAGCCATATTTGTTGCAATAGTTACAGAATTAGGTACGCCCGCTGTTGCAATAATACTAGCTTCTTCTGCATGATTTCTTGCATTTAAAACATTATGCTTGATTTTTACTTTTTTAAGCATATCTGACAGCATTTCAGATTTTTCAATACTGGTTGTACCTACTAGAACAGGTTGCTTTTTTTTATTTGCATTCCTAATATTATCTATAACGGCATTCCATTTTTCTTCCGCTGTTCTGTAAACCTCATCATTTTGGTCAATTCTAATCATTTTTTTGTGAGTAGGCACAGTTATAACTTCAAGATTATATATTTCCATAAATTCATTAGCTTCAGTTGAAGCCGTGCCTGTCATTCCAGCTAATTTAGGATACATTCTAAAATAATTTTGAAATGTAACTGACGCTAAAGTCTGATTTTCATTTTTAATAGAAACATTTTCTTTTGCTTCCAAAGCTTGATGAAGACCATCTGAAAACCTTCTTCCTTCCATCATTCTTCCTGTAAACTCGTCAATTATTACTACTTTATTATTATTAACAATATAATCTTTATCTTTTTCGAAAAGTCTGTTTGCTCTAATTGCTTGATTAATATGATGAACTATTCCTACATTTTCGGGGTCGTATAAGTTCTGACTTTTTAAGAGAGATTTTTCTTTTAAAATTTTTTCAACATTTTCATTACCTTGCTCAGTTAAAGCTACACTTTTTGTTTTTTCGTCTATTTCTAAATCTTCTTCATTTAAAATAGGTATTAATTTATTAATTGTTTTATAAAGCTCTGAATTATCTTCTGTTGGACCAGAAATTATTAGTGGTGTTCTTGCTTCATCAATTAAAATTGAGTCTACTTCATCAACAATTGCAAAGTTAAATTCACGTTGAACCATTTGATCAAAAGAGAATTTCATATTATCTCTAAGAAAATCAAAACCTAATTCATTATTGGTAGCATAAGTAATATCAGCATTATAAGCTTCTTTTCTTTGTTCATCTTCTAAATTTGGAATAATACAACCTACAGTTAAACCTAAAAAATTATAAATTTGTCCCATCCATTCACTATCTCTACTAGCTAAATAGTCATTTACTGTGACAATATGTACTCCTTTTCCTGTTAAAGCATTAAGATAAGCTGGTAAGGTGGCTACTAAAGTTTTACCTTCTCCTGTTTTCATTTCTGAAATTTTTCCTTGATGTAAAACAATACCTCCTATGATTTGAGCATCATAGTGTCTTTGACCTAAGACTCTCTTTGCCGCTTCTCTAACTGTAGCAAAGGCTTCAGGAAGAATTTTTTCTAAATCATTATTTTTTTTATATAACTCTTTAAGTTTTAAAGAAGTATTTTTTAATTCTTGGTCTGTAAGTTTAGATATGACTGTTTCAAGTTTATTTACTTCATCCAATAATAAATTAATTCTCTTTAAATACCTATCATTAGGAGTACCAAAAATTTTTTTTGCTAGGCTATTTAGCATACAAACTATCCTATATTTTTTATTTTAAAATAAATTTAAATTTTTACTGCATTTTTCTTTATCATTAGTCTATAAATTAATTACTTGTTTTATACTATTATTTAATAAAAAGAAAGATATTAGATTTGTCACAAAAGTTTAGAAAATCTCCTTTAGCACCAAAATCATTCCCTGACTTGCCATATATAAAAGGGATTAAATTATCTGCTATTCATTCAGGTATAAGGTATAGGGATAAGCTTGATTTGAGTTTAATAACCATGACTGAAAAAACTAACGTTGCATGTGTAGTAACAAAGTCTAGTACTCCATCAGCACCAGTCTTATGGTGCAAGAAAATCAGAAATATTGGTAAAGCTAGAGCATTAATAGTGAATTCAGGTAATGCTAATGCACACACGGGCAAAAAAGGACTAAAAGCTGTTAAAGATACAGTTGCTCATATAGCAAAAAATTTAGACTGTAAAAGTAATGAGGTATACGTATGTTCAACTGGAGTAATTGGAGAATTTTTAAATAGTGATAAAATTACTTCATCTATACCTAAATTAATAAAACAAAAAGAATCCTCTTGGAAAGAAGTGGCTGAATCAATTTGTACTACTGATACTTTTATTAAAGGTTCTAAAAAAAATTGTAGAATTGATGGTAAAAACTATAAAATAGTGGGGATTGCAAAAGGTTCTGGAATGATTTTTCCCAATATGGGCACAATGCTGGCTTTTATTTTTACTGACTTTCCAATACCTAAAAGGATTTTAAATCTTCTTCTAAAAGAGGCAGTTGAAAAATCTTTTAATTCTATAACAGTTGATGGAGATACGTCTACTTCAGATACTTGTCTTTTATTTTCTTTAAATTCTTCGCCACTTAATAAGTCTATAAAATCTATAAATGAAGATCGTATAGAATTATTTAGAAAATCACTAGATCAAGTTTTACAAGATTTAGCTAAACAGATTGTATGTGATGGTGAAGGAGCTAGTAAGTTTATTACAATAAATGTAAAATCTGCAAAAACATATAAAATTGCAAAAGAAATAGCATTATCTGTGGCAAATTCTTCATTAGTTAAAACAGCTATAGCTGGAGAGGACCCTAACTGGGGTAGAATAATTATGGCTATTGGAAAATTAGGTAGTTCAGTAATTCAAGATAAAATTTCAATATCAATAAATAAAGTAAAAATTACTTATAATGGAGCATTAGTAAATAATTATAAAGAAGAGGATGTAGTAAAAAAAATGAAATCTAAAAATATTGAAATAGATATAAGCGTCGCTACAGGAAAAGAATGTGCTACGGTATGGACATGCGATTTAACTAAAGAATATATCAAAATTAATGCAGATTATAGGTCATAAATAAATCTTACCTTTACATTTTCCTTCTATTTTTATATCGCTATACCTGCTTTTCATTTTAAATAATTTGTTAGTCAAAGAATAAGTAAAAGATAAAGAGCTTTTTTCCTCTGTTCTATTTTGCCATCCACCAATTCCTATAACTATTCCAGCATTCCCTTTTCTAAAAGAAACTTTTGCTATTTTTTTTAAATCATTAATTTTAAAATGTATTTTATGTACAGAAACTCTTTTAATTACTTTCCACTCTGCATATTGCGCTTCTTTATTGGACCAGTAAATACCTTTGCAAAATAATTGCTCTTGATTAGCTGCTTTTGAGGCTGAAAATGGAAAAAGGTATAAAATTATTATTAAAAAAACAATATTTATCTTAATCATTATTTAATTTTTCCATCCTGTTACAAATATAACATTATACGGTATTAAAAATTCTTTATTATTACTATAATTTTCTTTTAAGTAAATTTCTGCTTCTTTAAATATTGATTTAGGTGTAAATGCCCTCGATCTTCCATTTAAGTTGTTATTTTCATTAAAAGATCTAATGTCAGTAAACAAATTACTTATGTTCGTGTAGCCTTTTACAATTTTCTCTTGATCAGCCATTGGCATTGCAAAGCCTGCTCTTTGTAATAAACTTCCTAATGTTTTTATATCACAAAAAGGAAAAATTCTTTGGTATAGTCCGCCTAATATTTTTTCATCTGCATATGCTAAACTTTCAGCTAAAGGTGATAGTGTGCCTTCGCCCCAGAATGCTGCAATAAATAAACCATTACTTTTTAGGGTATTAAATATTTGTTTAAATGTTCCAGGAATATCATTCACTGTATTCAATCCTAGTATGCTATAAACTAAATCTAAGGAATTATTTTTTAGTGGTAAGAATTCCTCATCGCTATTAAAATTAATTAACATACTTTCTGCACTTGTTTGCATTGCAGTTCTATATAATTTTTTTACTAGTTTAGTATTTTCAATTTTTTCCCCCACAATAAAAGTTTTTGAATTTAATTCTAAAGCGTGCTCAAAATTTATATTAGTTTCTTTTATTCTTTCAGCTAATTCATTTGCAATTTGTAAATATAATTTATTAAATTTAAAATAATTATATCTTATAGCTTCTCTATTAAATATTTTGGGTATAGAATTTTGTGTATTTTTAATCATATAAATCTAAATAATTTTGTTTTATTTTATTAATATATATATTATTTATAGTTTTACACCTAGTAATATTATAAGAGGATAAAATGAGGAAAATGCTTATATACACAGGTTATTTATGTGGATATTGCTCAAGAGCTAAAAGTTTATTAAAAGAAAATAATATAGATTTTGATGAAATAAATATTCACGATAATCCTGAAAAGATGGAAGAAATGCTTAAATTATCAGGGGGGAAGAGAAGTGTGCCACAAATATTTTATGGGAATATACATATAGGCGGCTCTGATGATTTGTACGCTATGAGCGTTAAAGGAAAACTCGATAAACTAATTAATGAAGAAAATAAATAAATGAGAGTAGCACTTGCTCAAATGACTTCTGTTCCTAATATTCTTTCAAATATTAATTTTATTGAAGATAAAATAAAAAAAGCAAAATATAATGGAGCTGATCTAATTTTGTTTCCAGAAAATTGTGGGTATATGGGAAACGGTAACGACATGCTTTCTAATGCTTATAAAGAAGCTGACCATCCTGTATTAATAAATGCAAGAAAAGCTGCTAAAACTTACAATATTGATGTTCTTTTAGGTTCTATTGCCGTTTTTTCTAATAATTCATCAAAAAACAAATTAGCAAATAGGTCATTATATATTGAAAAGACCGGAAATATTTTGGGTAGATATGATAAAATTAATATGTTTGATGCAAATATATCTAGTAAAGAAAAATATAATGAATCTAATAGATATGATGCTGGATCTAAAATTGTAGTTATAGATAATGAATTAGGAAAAATTGGTTTAACTATTTGTTTTGATATAAGATTTCCTGATTTATATACAGAATTGTCTAATAAAGGCTGTAACATAATAACAATTCCTTCTGCATTTACAGTTAATACAGGAAAATATCATTGGGAAATTCTACTAAGGGCTAGAGCAATAGAAACTAGTTGTTGGATACTTGCTCCTGCTCAAATAGGAGAGCATTATCTAAAAAGAAAAACTTGGGGACATTCAATGGTTATTGATCCATGGGGAAATATAATAGTAGAAGCTAAAAATAATCAGAAACTTATTTATGCAGATATAGATATAAATAAGTCAAAAGATATAAAAAAAATATGGGGAAAATTTTAAATTTATTTTTTTATAGCTAAAATTCTTTGAACCGCTTTTTTTATTGGTTGAGATAAAATAATTTCTTCATATTTTATTATTTTGAAATTATTATTATTGGCGTAACTTAGTAATTCTTGAGGTTGAAGTAAAAAATTTTTGTTATTTGGTTTACCAAAGACTGAATTTTCTAAAGTAAATGTTTCATATAAAAGGTGACCATGAATTTTAATACTTTCTTCTATATGTTTAAAGATAGGTCTGTATAAATAATTTGTGATTATTACGGTATCAAATATTCTTTTTTTAAATGGCCAAGTATTGTTTTTTTCTAAATCCAATTCAATAGGATTTATAAATTTTTTATTCTTCAATTTATGCAGCTTTTGTCTATTTATATCCACACTAATTACTTTATAACCAATTTTTGCTGCATAAATACTATGTCTTCCATTTCCACAAGCTAAATCAAGCAAATTTTCTTGAGAGCTATTTATAGATAAATTATTTTTGATCCACTGAGATGGAGCTAATGAAAAATTATTAGGCGTTTTTAATTTTTTATTCATATTAAATGTATTATATATTGTTTTAAAAGTAAGATAATAATTAATATTTTAATTTTATATAGTTTATTTAGGTATTTGTATGATTAAATATGACCTTAAATGCGGAATTTCTCACTCCTTTGAGGGTTGGTTCTCAAATTCGTCAGATTTTGAAGACCAAGTTAAAGAAGGCTTAGTGTCTTGTCCTATATGTGGAGATTTAAATATTGAAAGAGCTATAGTTGCTCCTGCTATAAAAAAATCTGCACTAAAAAAAGATTTAAAAAAAAGAAATGTTCCAAATTTAAATGAGCTAGAATTAAAAACTAAAATTAGAAGTTTAACTAGAGAGATAGAAAAACAAACTGTAGATGTAGGAGATAATTTTGCTGAAGAAGCAACTATGATTTATAATGGCAAAAAGAAAAGTAAACCGATAAGAGGTACAGCAACTAAACAAGAAGAAAAAAAACTAAAGAAAGAAGGGGTTCCTTTTATAAAATTACCATTGATTAAAGATAATTAATTTATTGAAAGGTTAGAATAAATTTATGAGCAATAATTTTTCTAGAAGTATTAAAGATTGGGCTGATTTAGCAAAGAAAGAACTAAAAGGAAAAGATTCTGACACACTTATTTGGAAAACACCTGAAGGAATTGATATCCAGCCTTTATATAGTGAAAAAGATATTGAGGGATTGAAGCATTTAGGCGGACTTCCTGGTTTCGAGCCTTTTTTAAGAGGGCCTAAAGCAACTATGTATGCTGGTCGTCCATGGACAATAAGACAATATGCTGGTTTTTCTACAGCTAAAGAGTCAAATGAATTCTATAAAAAAAATTTAGCTGCCGGGCAAATGGGTTTATCAGTAGCTTTTGATTTAGCTACACATAGAGGTTATGACAGTGATCATCCAAGAGTTGCTGGAGATGTTGGTATGTCCGGAGTAGCTATAGACTCAGTAGAAGATATGAAATTATTATTTGATCAAATACCATTAAATAAAATGTCTGTTTCTATGACTATGAACGGAGCAGTTCTTCCTATATTAGCTAATTTTGTAGTTGCAGCTGAAGAACAGGGAGTAAAAGAAGAAGAACTAAGAGGTACTATTCAGAATGATATTCTAAAAGAATTTATGGTGAGGAATACTTATATATATCCTCCTGCCCATTCTATGCGAATTGTCTCTGATATAATTAGTTATACTGCAAAAAGAATGCCATTATTTAATTCTATTTCCATAAGTGGTTATCATATGCAAGAAGCAGGAGCTAATCAGGTACAAGAATTAGCTTTTACTATAGCTGATGGCTTAGAATATGTTAGGGCTGCTATAGACAAAGGCTTAAAAGTTGATGATTTTGCTCCAAGGTTATCATTCTTTTTTGCAATAGGAATGAATTTTTTTATGGAGATAGCAAAATTAAGAGCTGCTAGATGGCTTTGGGCTAGTTTAATGAAAAAGCATTTTAGTCCCAAAAATTCTAAATCTTTAATGTTAAGGACCCATTGTCAAACATCAGGAGTTTCTCTAACTGAGCAAGATCCTTATAATAATGTAGTTAGAACTGCTGTGGAAGCAATGGCTGCAATTTTAGGAGGCACTCAATCACTTCATACTAATGCGTTTGATGAAGCAGTTGCTTTACCTACTGAGTTTTCAGCTAGAATTGCAAGAAACACTCAATTAATTCTACAAGAAGAAACTGGCATTACTAAAACTGTAGATCCATTAGCAGGTTCATATTATATTGAAGCTCTTACTGGAAGATTAATTGCTGCAGCTGAAAAAATTATTAACGATATAGAAAAAATAGGAGGTATGACTAAAGCAGTAGAGCAAGGTATTCCTAAACAAATGATAGAGGAGTCTGCTGCAAAAAGGCAAGCTGCTGTGGATTCATCAGAGGCAATAGTAGTTGGTGTTAATAAGTATAAACCAAAAGAAGATTCAAAATTTGATGTTTTAAAAGTAAATAATGAAGAAGTAAAAGAACAACAAATTAAAAATTTAAAAATTTTAAGAAATAATAGAGACGAAATTGCTTTAGATAAATCTTTAGCAGCTCTATCTAATGGGGCTAAAAATAACAAGTCTAATTTATTAGAGTTAAGTATAGAGGCCTCAAGAAGAAGAGCCACGGTAGGTGAAATTTCTTATGCTCTGGAAAAGGTTTTTGATCGTCATAAAGCAGAATATAAGGGTGTAGCAGGTATATATGGAACAGAATTAAATAAGAATGAAAATTTTATATATGTTAAAGAAGCTATCAATGATTTTATAAATAAAAGAAGCAGAAAACCTAAGATACTGATAGTAAAATTAGGTCAAGATGGACATGATAGAGGAGCAAATGTAGTTGCGAGTGCTTATGAGGATCTTGGTTTTGAAGTAAAAGTAGGGCCTTTATTTCAAACACCTAAGGAATCATCAGAAATGGTGAATACATTTAAACCAGATGTAGTAGGTGCATCTAGTTTAGCTGGAGGCCATCTTACTCTTATTCCTAACATGATTAAAGAAATTAAAAATAATGGAAATGATAATGTAGTAATTATTGCAGGAGGCGTAATACCTCAAGAAGATTACTTAGAATTAGAAAAAGCAGGTGTTGATGCCATATTTGGACCTGGAACAAACATAACTGATGCAGCAAGAAGAGTTTTAGGATTAATTGAACAAAGACCGGATATGAAATAAAACATATTTTAAAAGATTTCTTGACTGATTTCATTTTCGGTTTTATTAAATCATTGAATATTATTTAAAGGATTGTATTAATGTCTAGAGTATGTGAATTGACTGGTAAGAAAGTTATGTATGGCAATAATGTTAGTCATGCTAAAAATAGAACCAGGAGAAGATTTTTACCTAATCTTCAAAATATTTCTCTTTTCAGCGAAATATTAAATAAACCTGTTAAATTCAGAGTGTGTTCGGGCGCTATTAGAACTGTTGAAAAAAAAGGTGGAATTGATAAATTTTTAACTGCAGCTTTTGAAAAAAATCTATCAGAAAACGCAATCCATTATAAAAAGCTTATTAAAAGTAAAGAAAATTCAAAAAATTAAAATATTAATTTTTTAGTTTTACCTTTTTTTTATTTTTATCAAATAAAATAGCTAGTTGGTTTGTTATAGCACTGCCTAGTTGATCTACTTCAACAATAGTTAGAGCTTGTTTGTAATATCTGGTTACATCATGACCAATCCCAATAGCTAATAACTCTATATTAGAATTAGCTTCTGTTTTTTTTATAATTTGCCTTAAATGCTTATCAAGGTAACTCCCAGAATTTGTACTTAAAGTTGAATCATCCACCGGAGCTCCATCTGAAATAACCATTAAAATTTTTCTTTTTTCTATTCTTCTACTTAGTCTATCTGTTGCCCATGCAATTGCTTCTCCATCTATATTCTCTTTAAGTATCCCCTCTCTCAACATTAATCCTAAATTAGTCTTAGATCTTCGCCATGGATTAGAAGCACTTTTATATATTATATGCCTTATTTCATTTAATCTTCCGGGATTGGAAGGTCTTCCATTCTTAATCCATTCATCTCTAGCTTTACCTCCTTTCCATGAGCGTGTAGTAAACCCTAAAATTTCTACTTTGACCCCGCATCTCTCCAGTGTTCTTGTTAAGATATCTGCACTTAAAGCCGCTACAGTTATAGGTCTTCCTCTCATAGATCCAGAATTATCAATTAGTAGTGTTACAATAGTATCTTTAAATTCCGATTCTATTTCTTCTTTATATGATAAAGATTGAAGAGGATTAATGATTATTCTCGTAAGTCTGGAGGCATCTAATACTCCTTCTTCTAAATTAAATTCCCACCATCTATTTTGCTGAGCCATAAGTTTTCTCTGAAGCCTGTTTGCTAATTGAGAAATTATATTATCCATATTATCTATTTGTTTATCTAAATTGCTTCTTAATCTTGTAAGTTCATCCTGATCACATAAGTCTTGAGCTGAAATGGTTTCATCAAATTTTTTAGTATATGCATTATAAATGAAATTATCTTTTTCTTCTTTAGGAGGTGAATAAAAAGGATTAGCATCTTTGCTATTTTCTGATTCTGAATTTTCATCTTCTATAATATCTATTTCTGTTTCTTCTTGTTCTATAGATAAGTTTTCTTCGGCTTCAGAGTCTTCTTCATTTAAATTTTTTTCGTCGTCATTTTGATCTTGGTTTTCTTCCTCATCTTCATTATTTGAATCTTCATCATTATCATCTTGATTATCCTCCTCAGTATCAACTTCAGCTTGAATAGATTGTAGTTGCTCTGCTAATTTCAACGATATATTTGAAAAATCTTTTTGTTTTAACATGTTTAATTGTAATTCTTCTATACTTTCATTAATAGCAGACTCAACATCCTTTCTCCAAATATCTGCAACTTTATATAAGTCCTTGGATAATTTTTTATTAGTTAATTTTTCCTGTATTATTAATTTTGTCGCGTCCTCAATTGCAACATCATTTTTGTTAATTTGAATATTTTTGTACTTACTTTCCATATTTATTTCTAAATTATTTTTTATACCAGAGTACTCATTTATTCCAATTGATTCATAACGAGCATCTTCAATAGAATCAAAAATTTTATTTGCTACTTTAGATTTTGGCTTTAATTTGGTATGTAAGTTTTTATTATGATATTTAAATTTTAGAGCAATACTATCAGCTATACCTCTAATCTCTTTTTTTTCAATATCTTCAAGCTTAATACTCGGTATTGGAAGAGTTACTGTTTCACTGCTAATTTCTTTTTCTGAACCAAAATTTACAAGGAGATCTTTTTTTTTTGATATTGCTTTTAGAGTTGAAGATATAGACTTTTTAAAAACTTCAATTTTATTATTATTGTTGGTCATTATTAGTATCTATATTTTGTTTTTCAATTATTGCTGATAACCAATCTTCTGGTAGTAATTCTCCAAAACATCTTTGGAAATATTCACTTAAAGTAGTTCTTTCAGTTTCATCACATTTATTCAAAAAAGATACTTTAAATGCGTATGGTATATTTTTAAAAATTATACTGTTCTCTGCCCAAGATATTACGGTTCTAGGTGACATGACAGTAGACAAATCTCCATTTTTAAAACCGTTCCTTGTTAAGTTTGCTAATTTCACCATATTAAATATATTTTCTTTATTTAAGAAGCTATCATCTAAATTAGAAATTTTAGAATTTACAATTTTAGACTCAGTTTCTTCTGACAAATAATTTAGTGCTGTCACTACATTCCACCGGTCCATCTGTCCTTGATTAATTTGTTGGGTTCCATGATATAAGCCAGTTGTATCCCCTAAACCAACTGTATTTGCTGTTCCAAATAACCTAAAATATTTATGAGGACTAATAACTTTACTCTGGTCTAAAAGAGTAAGTTTGCCATCAGCTTCTAATATCCTTTGTATAACAAACATTACATCAGGTCTGCCTGCATCATATTCATCAAATACTAAAGCAGTAGAAGATTGAATAGCCCATGGCAAAATTCCTTCATTAAAGGTAGTTATTTGTTTCCCTTCTTTCAAAATAATGGCATCTTTTCCTATTAAGTCTATTCGACTTATATGGCTATCTAAATTTATTCTTACGCATCTCCAATTTAGACGAGCTGCTATCTGCTCAATATGAGTTGATTTTCCAGTTCCATGTAAGCCTTGAATTAAAACTCTTCTATTGAATTTAAATCCAGCTAATATTGCAAGGGTGGTTTCCTCATCAAAATGATAGTTAGGATCTACCTCAGGAACATATTGGTCAGGTTCCGAATAGCCTGGTACATCAAAATCTTTACTAATATTAAAGGCCTTTTTTGCATTTATTATAGTATCTGGCTCATTACGTATGATATTTTTATCTAAAATTTTATTCATTTCATAAATTCCTGGTTTTATTTAGTAATTATCTATAATAGTTTTATATGCTTCATTTATTTCAATTAATTTATTATTAGATTTATTATTATTATTATTAGCATCTGGATGGTACTTCTTGACCAAAACTTTATATTGTCTTTTTATATCTTGCAAGGAAGAATCTAATGTTAAATTTAATTTTTTAAAGGCATTATCTAGTTTATTATTTTTAACTTTAGTCTTTTTAATTTTTTTATTACTATTTTTTTTTAATAAATCTAATTCATCATTAATATTATATTTAATATTGCCATTCATTGGCCAAGTAGGTAAATGCCAAGTGAAATCTGCTTTGAGCTCTTTTTCTATTTCTATTTGAGATAGTCCTGAAAAATAATTCCATTTATTATTATATTCTCTTATGTGTTCTAAACAGAACCATCTAAATTCTCTTAAATTTTCTCTATTTTTAGGAGCTCTATGTATGCCTTTATTATTACAATCTTTCCATTCACAATATTTAGTCAATCTTAGTTTTTCTGATTTATTATTCATATTTCTATTATTTATATTTACCGTGCTTTTCATTTCGTAGTATTTATATTATAATTATTACTTTCTTGAAAGGTATTATTTATGATAACTGGTAATAGAAAAAAAAGAATAGAAAAAATAATTAACGATAATTTAGATCCAATTTATTTAGATGTAATAGATGATAGTAAAAGTCACCAAGGTCACTATCAAGCTCCAGATTCAGGAGAAAGTCATTATAATGTTACTATTATTAGTAAAGTTTTCATAGGAAAAAATAGGTTAGAAAGAGAGAGAATAGTACATAGTCTTCTTAAGAAAGAATTTAATAATGGTTTGCATGCTTTGTCTCTGAAGCTTAGTCATAATTAATTTTTACATTTCAACATAGAAATCAGGAAAATATTTTTTTATCACCTCATTATTTTCACTCCAACTATGACATGAATTTATCAGGCTCGGAGTATTAGAATTTTTATGGGTTTTATTTTTATTTATTTTATAAGAATATATAGTCTGGAATGCTGTTGTAGCTATTGGAAATAGAAGTTCAACTAAATGTGTGCATCCCTTTATACCTCCTACTTTTTCATAAACATTTTTTCTGAAGCCTTTACCTATAGTTAAGCCAATTAAATTTTTGAAATTGGGAGTGATTTCAGGACAAATATTGTATGGATGACTTTCCATAATAGTAATCACATCTTTAATATTAAAATTATCATCTAAAGTTATCCTGATAGTCATATCATGTATTGCAGTACCTGCTTTAACTTCTCCTCTATGATCACTTTTAAAGCTGTATGTTTTAGTATCTCTTAAATGACCCTCTATATCCCAAAGACCATCTTCTCTTAGATAGCCCTCACAATGTACACTTCTGTTATGAATTTTTTTTCTTCTTTTTATTTTGTATTTTTGCATAGATAAACTCAATTTTTTATAAAATTAATGTTAAGAATATAGTTATTGTAAATAATGATATCAAAGTAGATGTCATTAAATAATTTGCCACTTTTCCTGGTTGCACATCATATTGTGAAGCAAACAAGTAGGTGAATATTGGGGCGGGTAAAACAGCCTGCAATAATATTATATTTTTTGCTATACCTTCCATATCTAATAAGGACGTAATTGAATAAGCTACTATAATAGCAATAAAAATTCTTATAATAACTAAAAAAATAATCTTAGCATCTAGTTTATAAGTTATTTTATTAAGAGAAATTCCCATTGTAAAAAGCAGTAAAGGGATAGCAATACCTGCCAATACAGAAGTAGTATTAGTAATTGTTCTTGGTAACTCAATATTAAAAAAGTTAACACTCAATCCTATAAATACGGCATAAATTACAGGAGTTTTTGCTAGAAATTTAAAGGACCATTTTCCAGACCAAATAGAAACCCCAAGTGTAAAATGTAACATTGATGTAACCATAAAAACGATAACTGCTAATTCTAATCCGATAGAACCATAAGCAAATAACGCTATAGTCATTCCTAAATTACCACTATTAGAAAAACTCATAGGATTAATAAATGTTCTCACAGGAAAATTTATTATTTTAAGTATAAAATATGATAGGAAAAACATTGTGAAAATAATTAAAATAGCACTAATTATCATGTCTTGTAATAAAATAATAGAGGACTCTAATTGAATAAGAGTATTAAAAATTAAACAAGGAGCACCAATCCAAGTAATTATATTTGTTATTTCTTTTTGGTTTAGATTATTACCTATTATATTCCATATATACCCAATAATTATTATAATAATAATTGGTATCATAATAGGGAATAATTGAAAAAAAATATCAATCACTTTACTTAAATCAATCTATTATTAAAGGTTTTATATTTATTTTTGTTATTCTAGTTCTCTGTCTTTCAAGAATAGTAAAATGAAAATTGTCTATTTTAATTGTCTCATTTATAGAAGGTAATTTTTGGGCTACATCTATAACAAGTCCCGCAATAGTTGAAGCTTCTTCATCTCTTAGCTTCCAATCCATTAACTTATTTAAATCTCTAATGGTCATAGCTCCATCAACTACAACACTTTTATCCTGTAGTACTTTAGGTCCTATTATCTGTTTATCAAATTCATCAAATATTTCCCCTACTATTTCCTCTAATATATCTTCTAAAGTAATTAAACCTTGTAGATCCCCATATTCATCTATTACGAATGCCATTTGAATAGTTTCTTTTTTAAAATTATTTAATTGCTCTGACAGAGAAGTGTTTTCAGAAATAAATTGTGGTATTTGCATAATTTTATTTATTTCTATTGATTCGTTATTATTTTTGGCTCTAAGTAAATCTTTAATATGGATAGTTCCTATAATATTATCAGCATTTTCTTTCCATAAAGGAAGCCGAGTAAATCTACTTTTTAATGCCAAGTTTATAATAATATCTATATTTTCATTAATATTAATTCCTTCAATATTTTTTCTATGAGTCATTATTTCACTTACTTTTACTTCATGTAAATCCAATATACTTTCTAACATAATTCTATCTCGTTTTCTTACATCCCCTTTATTGTTAGCAAGTAAAATTGCTCCTCTTAAATTCTGCCTCCAATCATTATTTTTAGTCTCTTTATTAGCAATATTTAGAATGGAACTTACTAGATTTTGTACAAGGAAATTAATAGGTGATAAAATTACAGTAAAAATTTTTATAATTGGTGAAGCGTATAGTACTAGTTTTTCTGGTTCTCTTATGGCGTATGTTTTTGGAAGAACTTCGGAAAATATAAAAATTAGGGCAGTCATAATTAAAGTGGCATAAATTATACCTTTGTCTCCAAATATACCTATTAAAATACTTGTAGCTAAAGCTGATGCGAGAATATTAACTATATTATTGCCTAAAAGAAGTATCCCTATAATTCTTTCTCTAGATTTCATCAAATCTTTTGTTCTTTTATATTTTTTACCTTTTTTTTCACCCCATTGATAGATTTTAACGTCTGATATTCGGGTAATTGCTGTTTCGGAAGAAGAAAAAAAAGCTGAGAGTAAGAGCAGAAAAAATATTCCTATAATTTCTATTATCATTTATTATCTAGACCATTCTTTTATTTATACAATTAAATATCATTCCGCTAAAAAAAACCATTATTTTTTAAGAATAAACTAAGTTTTTTTTCATTAATTTTGTCGGCAATAAATGCCTTACCTATTCCTTTTACTAAAATAAGCTTTATTGCACTATTAATAGTTTTTTTGTCTAATTTCATAGAACTTATAATATCTACTGCCTTTATATTTTTTTTGAACAAATGACCAATTTCACACGGTAATTTAATTTCATTAAAGTGATTATATACTCTGCTCAAATCATCTTTTTTACATAATTTTGATTCACATGAGAATTTAAAAGCTAAAATAATACCTACTGATATTGCTTCTCCATGAGAAAATTTTTTAAAATTTGCTAATCTTTCAAACGCATGTCCAAAAGTATGTCCAAGATTTAATAATGCTCTTTGTCCATTTTCTTTTTCATCTTTTTTAACTATATCAGCTTTTGATTTACAACATATATATATAGCTTTCTCAAGGGATTTTTTGTTTTTACTTATAACATTTTTTCCATTTATTTCTAACCATTCAAAAAATTTTTTATTATTTATTAATCCATATTTAATCATTTCAGCATAACCTACTATCATTTGACTTTTAGGAAGGCTATCTAAAGTATTAAGATCTATTAAAACCAATTTAGGTTGATAAAATGCACCTATTAAATTTTTACCGAATGAACTATTGATTGCCGTTTTTCCACCAACTGAAGAGTCTATCTGTGATAAAAGAGTAGTCGGAACTTGAACATAATCTATACCTCTCATATAAGTGGCTGCCGCAAATCCGGATAAATCTCCAATTACTCCTCCACCAAAAGCATAGATAACTGAACTTCTATCAACATTATTAGAAAAAAGATTATTATAAAGATCATATAAACTTTTTTTAGATTTACTTTTTTCACCAGAATTAATAGGAATAAGATTTGTATTTTTTCCAAGTTTTTTTATTATTTGTTTAAGATAAACTGAATTATTAAGTATTTTATCGTAGATCACTATTTTCGATCTATCATTAAAATATTCCCTATGAAATTTATCTATATTATTTAAAATTTCTGTTCCTATGAATATTTTATATGGATTATTTTTTATATTTACTTTAATTACTTTTGACATTCTTATTTTCTACCAAATATTTTTTTATTTTTAATAATATTTTATTTCTCATTTCAGTTTTTGAATTATTTTTTGAAATAATATTTAATTTTGCTTTAGAATATAAAGGGTTTCTTTTTAATAATAAATCATCAACATGTTTTTCAATATCTACATTTTTTAATAATGGCCTATTATTTATATTTTTTTTTAACCTTTCAATTATAGTATCTTTGTTTGTATTTAACCATACAGTTAATCCTAAATTATTTAAAATATTAAGATTTCTCTGAAAGGTGAAAGCTCCGCCTCCCGTAGCAATAACATTATTTGATCTGCTATTAATTCTTTTTATTTCTTCATGCTCAATATCTCTAAATTTTTCTTCTCCATATATCTCAAATATTTCATAGATTTTCATATTATAATGATTTTCAATGTTTTGGTCTATGTCACAGAACACTCTGTCTAGACTTTTGGCAAGTATTCTTCCTATTGCACTTTTCCCAGCCCCCATCATTCCTACAAAAATTATTGGCTTATTGTGATGGTGAAAATTAATAAAATGAATTACCTCACTTAAATTTTTATTGACTATATTGTTCATAGTACTTATGTCATCCTTGCATTCATCATCTATAAGGCTAGACTAATAAATATATTGTAGAAATTAGACAGTTTTTAATTTAATCTTAACAATATGATATAAATGTATATTAGAATTAATATAAAGGAAAATAATTTATATGGGTAAGTTCGTAAGAGTTTTTTTGCTAATATTATTTTTAGCAATTTTAACAAGTGTTTTTATAATTATGTATAAAGGAGTACCTGTTTCCTCTTATACTATCGAAAAGGAAGTAAAAAATGAAAAGCTTTAAATATATATATAAATTCAAATATATTTTATTTTTTTTTTATTTTTTTTCATTTAACATCTCTGCTCAAGAATATGAAGGAAATGTTGAAGTAACTCCACAAAATATCGTCCCAGAGATAAATGAAGCTGAAATTATAGAAGAAGTTATAATAAATGAAAATATTACTAATGAAATTATAATAGATGATCTACCTAATAATAATCCTAGCTGGATAGGAAACCTTTCTAGTGAAGATGGTGGATTAGGTTGGAAAATGTGGGAAGGTACAGATTCTTTATTTGCTAAATTTTTATTAGAAGAACTTCCTGTAGGTGCTCCATCTCCTGCTATGAGAAATTTAGCAAAAAGATTACTTATTAGCGAGGCATACCAACCGAGTGAAAAAAAAGAAGAAGGTCTAGCTGCTTTAAACCCTAACGGACAGCCTCTAGACATTATGGAGTATGATGCAAAATTTTTATCTCTAAGATTTACGAAATTAGCTAGTTTAGGAGCAAAAAATGAATTATTACAATTAAGTAAATCTGTAGCTATGGAAGACATGGTTGGAGAATTGGCAAAAGATTCAATTTACGCTCGTTTATTATCTGGTGAGACGGATCAGGTATGCAATGAGGTAATAGATTTCTCTAAAAGAACGAATGAAACTTATTGGAGGAAAGCACTTATCGTGTGTCAGCTAATCTTAGGTGAGAGAGATGCGGCTTTACTAAGTTTAGAGCTATTATTAGCAGAATTAAATAGTGAAGATAATTTTTCAGAATTAATTTATGCTTTGGCTGATGAAAGTAACAAAATCGAATTTGATGAGAACAGCATATATTTTAAGATACTTATAGCAGTATTACCTGGTAAACAGTTAGATAAACATAGATTAGGTCTAGAACCTTCTGGCTTAAGTGTAGTTGCTCAAAATATTAATCTCCCATGGGATATCAGAATGTTAGCAGCAGAAAAAGCTGTTTTAGCTGGGTCTTTATCTAGTAATTATCTCGGAGATTTAGCTTCGCAATACAAATTTGAAGAAGAAATATTTTCCCGGGCTGCATCTGAAAGTAATTCTATGGAGGGATATAAAGCTCGAACTTTACTTCTTCAGGCGGCAGCTAGAAATACTTCTTTTATAGAACGAGCAAGATTTCTTAGGCTGCTATTAGATAGTGCGGATAAAGATTTAATATTTCAGGTATATGCGGGAGTATCTATGCCTATTCTATTGACGGTAAAACCAAGGCCAGATCTAATTTGGTTTGCTTCTTCTGCAGCTAGAGCAGGTATAGCGGGAGGAAATTATGAATTAGCATCGGACTGGTTGTCTGTATTAGGAAAAACAATTGACCTAGATTATGAAGCCTCAGGAAGTTTATTGAGATTACTGCCATTAATAGCTATAGCGGGTGAACCTTTGCCTATTCCATTTAATAAAGACCAGGCTACAGATGTTTGGTCTGGATTGTCTGATAATTTTACTAGAGTTGATAAAGAAAAACGAGCAAGTAGATTATTAGTTTTATTAAGTGCAATGGGTATTGAGCCAAAAATAGGAGCATGGAAAGATATAATTAGCAATAATAATTTATCTGTTAATGAAAAAATTCCTTCTACTGCTCTTCGATATCAATTACATGATGCAGCTAAAAATAATAGGATTGCAGAAGTTGTATGTATCAGCTTAATAATGTTGGGTTCAAAGGGGCCTTCGGAAGCTGGGTTAGTTACTCTAAATGCTGTGATTAGAGCTTTAAGACAAATCAATCTTGAAGCGGACGCTAGAAAAATAGCAATTGAAGCAGCAGTTTTATATGTAAATTAATTCTATGGTAAATGATTTTGATTTATTGCTTTTATTTGAAGAGATGCTTTTATCTGAAAAACTTTCTTCAGGTAATACTTTAAGAGCTTATAAGTCGGATATAAAATCATTTATTAAATTTATTAATATCAATTATAAGGTTTCTATATCAAAAGTTGAAACAAAGCATATTTCAGATTGGTTAGTATCTCTTTCAGACAATAATATAAACAGAAATAGTTATTTAAGAAAATTATCTTCTATAAAAGAATTTTATAAATTTCTGCATATTGAAGGTATTATCGATTTGGATCCGTCAAAAAGTATAGAAGCACCTAAGAAAATAAATAATATTCCAAGAGTTCTAAGCATTAAACAGATAGAGGAAATTATTGAAAATATAAAAGAAGAGCCAAGTCCAAATAATGTTAGGCTTTTAGCTTTAGTAGAAATTATGTACTCAACTGGATTGAGAGTAGAGGAATTAGTTAGTATGCCAATGAATGCTATAAATTTTAATAATAGATCTATATTTGTAGTAGGTAAGGGGGGTAGAGAAAGGATAGTTCCATTTGGAGAAAATGCTTTTAGTGCGATAACAAGTTACCTTGAAGTTCGTTCATTATTTTTATCTAAAGGAAAAAGTTCTAAATATCTGTTCCCTTCATCTGGAACTAAGGGGTACTTAACTTCGAGAAGGTTTGCACAACTATTAAAGAATCTCGTTGCTAAGACAAGCGTATCTCATTTAAATATTTCACCTCATATTTTAAGACATACATTTGCTACTCATATGTTATCGGGCGGAGCTGATCTTAGGGTATTGCAAGAAATATTAGGTCATGCTGATATTTCTACAGTTCAAATATATACTCATATTGTAGATGATAGAAAAAAAATAGCCCTAAGCTCTCATCCTATGGAAAATAATTGAAATATATTATTTCAAACTTATATATTAAAATTACTTTTACAAAATTCTATTTAATTAGTATTAGTAAACCATTAGAGGAGTTAATATGCAATTTTTGGATTTTGAGCAACCTATTATAGAACTTGAAGCTAAAATTAGAGATTTGTCTCTATTGGATGATAAAAATAAAGAAATTTTTTCATTAAAAAAAGATGTAAATAGCTTTCTTGAAAAAACATATGAAAAATTAACGCCTTGGCAAATAACTCAAGTAGCTAGACACCCTAATAGACCTCATGCAAGCGATTATATCAACTATATGATTAAAGATTTTCAAGTTTTATCTGGTGATAGAAGCTTTTCTGAAGATAAGGCAATTATCAGTGGATTAGGTTCATTTCATAATGAAACTGTATTGGTAATTGGACAAGAGAAGGGTTTTGATACTGAATCACGCTTAAAACATAATTTCGGAATGGCTAGGCCGGAGGGGTATAGAAAAGCAAATCGTTTAATGAAGTTAGCTGATAAATTTAATATTCCTATAATTACTTTTATAGACACTGCTGGAGCATATCCAGGAGTTGGAGCGGAGGAAAGAGGACAAGCTGAAGCAATAGCGTCTTGTATCCAAACATCTTTAGAAATAAAAGTTCCAATCATAAGTATTATTATTGGAGAAGGAGGGTCGGGCGGAGCTATTGCGTTAGCAGCAGCAAATAAAGTATTGATGCTTCAGAATGCTATTTACTCTGTAATTTCTCCTGAGGGATGTGCTTCTATATTATGGAGAGATAACAATAAAGCTGAACAAGCTGCAGATTCATTAGGTATTACTGCTAAAATTCTTAAGGAGAATAAAATCATTGAAGAAGTTATTTCGGAGCCAATAGGTGGTGCTCATAGAGATCATAGCCTAAGTATAAAAAATGTGGAAGATGCTATTAAAAAAGCTTTATATGAAATAAAAAATTATTCAAAAGATAAATTATTATTGGATAGAAAAGAAAAATTTATTCAGTATGGTAGGTTTTTTAAATGACCTTAATTATTAATTGAGATAATTAATTGTTACCTTTATTACTTGTAGTTGTTATAGACTTGATAGGTTTTGGAATAATTATTCCATTCCTACCTTTTTATGCAGAAACCTATGGGGCGTCGCCTCAAAAAGTAACTATGTTAATGGTAACTTTTTCATTTTTTCAGTTTATGGCAGCACCTATTTGGGGGTCTTTAAGTGATAGATTTGGCAGAAGAATAATCATATGGATTACCTTAGCAGGGTCAATAATTGCTTATATATTATTAGCTTATTCACATACATTATACGGACTATTTTTTGCTAGAGCTCTGGCAGGCTTTATGGCGGGAAATATTTCAACTGCACAAGCCTATATAGCTGATATTACAGATAAAAATAATAGAGCTAAGGCAATGGGGCTATTTGGCGCAGCATTTGGAATTGGTTTTATTCTTGGGCCCGCTATAGGAGGAATATTAGCAGGATCAGATCCTAAAAACCCTAATGTCATTTTACCACCCCTTGTTGCAGCATCACTATCCTTTATAGCTTTAACTTTATCTTTACTTGTTCTAAAAGATACTAGGTCATATATGAAAAATAAAAAAAATAGACGAATATTGAGTTTAATAGAAGCAATTAAAATACCTAATTTAGGACAATTAATTTTAGTATCTTTTGCAGTTACTGTCGTTTTTGCTTCTATGGAGTCTACATTTTCTCTGTGGTCAGAAAGAACCTTTAACTGGGGAGCAGAACAAAATGGATATGTTTTTGCATTTTCTGGAATATGTGGAGTTTTAGTTCAAGGTTTTTTAATAGCGCCATTAGTTAAACGCTTTGGAGAATCATTTTTATGTATTATTGGAATAATATTAGTCTCTGCTGGAATGTTAAGTATAGCCATTTCTTATTTAAATTATCATGCTTATTTATCTATGGCATTGATTGCATTTGGTTTAGGTCTTTTTATGCCTACAATTTCTACATTAATAGTAAATATTGTTTCTGAAGATAGAAGAGGTTGGGTTTTAGGAGTAAATCAGTCTGTTTCATCTCTAGCTAGAATAATTGGGCCAGCTATGGCAGGAGTCTTATTTGAATTGTATGGAAAGAATAGTCCATATATATTTGGAGGTTTAATTTTACTGTTATTCCTCATATTTTTTAAAAACTTTATTAAGAAAGCTTCTGATTAATCTTTATAAATTAACTAAATTTATTAAATTTTCTAAAGCTTTTTTTTCAGGTTGAGCAACATTATTTTTGTTAAGTATTTCTTGGGGAGTTAAGAAATCTATAGTAATATTTTCATTTTTTGGAATAAGTATATTTCCTTTTGTTTTTATATAAAAATAAATAGGAGTATATAGCTTATTATTCCATGGAGATAATAGAGTGCCTGGTGAATGAAGTAGTAATTTTATAGTACATTCTAGACTTAGTTCTTCTTTAATTTCTCTTATTAATGCATCTTCAGGACTTTCATTTTTTTCAACTCCTCCTCCAGGAAATTTAGTTGCATTAAAGTTATTTATTTTTTCATTACAGACTAATATTTTTTTATTTTTAATAATTAGCCCATAAGCCCTAATATTTTTTTGCATATTACTATTTTATTATTTTTTTAATTTCATCAAGAATAGATTCATCATCAATAGTTGCAGGTATTTTATAAGGCTTTTTATCTACAATTGAAGCTATTGTACTTCTTAATATTTTTCCAGACCTGGTTTTTGGTAGTCTTTTTACCACTATAACTTTTCTAAAAGAGGCAACAGGTCCAATCTCATTTCTAACCATACTTATTGTATCTTCAATTATTTTCTCATTAGGTTCTATAGTACCAGCATTAATAACAATAAACCCCATAGGAATTTGCCCTTTTAATTCATCCTCTACTCCTACTACAGCGCATTCTGCAATATTTTGGTGTTTAGATAATACTTCTTCCATTGCACCGGTTGATAATCTGTGCCCTGCGCAATTAATAATATCATCTGTTCGTGACATTACCCATATATATCCTTCATTATCTATATAACCAGCATCTGCACTACTATACCAACCAGGATAATCTTCCAAATATGCTTTTTTGTACCTATCTTTATCTTGCCAGAGCGTAGAGCTACAACTAGGTGGTAAAGGTAATTTTATAGCTAGTGCTCCTATTTCTCCTCTTGGCTTGATATTTCCATTATCGTCCAAGCACTGTACTTCAAAACCTGGTGAAGCTTTACCTGTGGAACCAGGTTTGATTTTAAATAAATCTAGTCCAGAAAAATTTCCCGCAATAGCCCATCCAGTTTCTGTTTGCCACCAATGATCTATAACTGGAACATTTAGGTGCTCTGAAGTCCACTTTATGGTTGTAGGATCAGCTCTTTCTCCAGCTAAAAATTGCATTCTAAAATTTTGTAGATTATATTTTTTTATCTCTTCACCATTTGGATCATCTCTTTTTATGGCCCTCAAAGCTGTTGGAGCTGTAAACATAACTGAAACATTATAATCGCTTATAACTCTCCAAAATGATCCAGCATCTGGAGTTCCAGTCGGCTTACCTTCATACAATATTGAAGTGCAGCCACTTAGTAAAGGCGCATAAACTATATACGAATGACCTACTACCCATCCGATATCAGATGCTGCCCAAAAAACTTCTCCTGGCTTCAAACCATAGACCATTCTCATACTATTTTTTAAAGCAACAGCATGTCCTCCGTTATCTCTAACCATGCCTTTTGGATCTCCTGTAGTACCTGAAGTATACAATATGTATAAAGGATCAGTTGATTTGACTGAAACAGGTTTGGTACTATTAGAATTATTTATTAACTCTTGTAAATTAAAATCTCTTCCATCAATTAGCTTAGCTTCACAAATTTTTCTTTGAAAAATAAAACATGTTTTAACTTTATAATCGGCTATTTCAATTGCTTTATCTAACATAGGCTTATATTCAATTATTTTTCCTGGTTCAATTCCACATGAACCTGCAATAATGATCTTAGGCTTGGAATCATTAATTCTAGTAGCTAGTTCGTTCGGTGCAAAGCCTCCAAAAACGACAACATGAATTGCGCCTAGTCTTGCGCAGGCAAGCATTGATGCTACTGCTTCTGGTATCATTGGCATATAAATTAATACTCTATCACCTTTTGACACACCATAATTTTGAAGAGCGCCAGCTATTCTTTCAGTTTTTATTAAAAGCTCTTTATAGGTATAAGTAATTTTAGTTTGTGTAACCGGACTATCATATATTAAAGCTTTTCTATCAGCATTACCGTTTTCAACATGAATATCTAAACAATTATAACAAGTATTTAGTTCTCCATCTGGGAACCAATTCCAAAAAGGAGGATTTGATGAGTCTAATATTTTTTCTGGTTTTTTATACCAATGAATATCCTCAGATTTATTTTGCCAATACTTAATGGGATTATTTTTCCAATTTTCATAATTTTCATTATACGACATAGTAATCTTTCTGATTTTTTACTTATAAAAAAAGGCGTTAATTAATTTAATTAACGCCTTTAAAGTTTATAAAAATTTATTTTTAACGTCTATTACCTAAAAGCATTAGAAGCATAATAAATAAATTTAGGAAATCAAGATATAACTTTAAAGCGCCCATAATAGCTTTTTTTACTTGCGTTTCTCCGTTTTCTCCTTCTACATACATTTCCTTTAAAGTTTGTGTATCGTATGCTGTTAAACCAGTAAATATTAAAACTCCTAGCACACTAATCATAAATTGCATCATTGTGGATTGTAGAAAAATATTTACTACCATTGCTATAATAATACCAATTAAGCCCATCATTAAAAAAGATCCAAAATTAGCGAGAGACTTTTTTGTAGTATATCCATAAATACTTGCAGCTAAAAAAGTAGAGGAGGAAATAAAAAATACACGAGCAACAGATTCACCTGTATAAGCTAAAAATATTGATGCTAATGATATTCCATAGCACCCAGATAAAACCCAAAACATCGTTTGAGCAGTAGAAGCCTTCATTTTTTGAATTCTCATAGATAGCATCATAACTAAACCCAATGGTGCAAGCATAAATATAAAGCCTAAAGGAGAGGCGAATAAAGCTTGTCCAAGAGCAGTATATTGTCCGTTTTGATCTATTGATGCTCCTGAAACTAGCCAAGCAATTAAACCTGTAATAGCCAGACCAACTGTCATATAGCCATAAATTTTTTGCATATAAGCTCTTAAACCTGCATCTTCAGAACTTAAAGATGCAGCTCTAGCTTGTGTTTGAGGGTTAGAACTAAAATGACCAATTTTCATATTTTAAAACTCCAATTTATAAAACAAAAAAATATTTTTTTGTCTAAGATTATATTTTTTAATATATATTATATATTGTGAAAAATCTATATTTTACAAGCTAATTAATATAACTTTTTTGTATAATTACTTTTATTTTTTAGTATAAAGAAAAATATAATATTAATGTAAGAGTTAAAATAAATGAAGTTAGAGCAAAAAGATGTTGAAAATAAACTTTTGAGTTTAGAGGACTGGAAATTTAATGGAGAAACTCAGACTATTTTTAAAAAATATACATTTAATAATTTTAAAAGTGCTTTTCTTTGGATGACACATATATCAGAAGAAGCTGAAAGATTAAATCATCACCCTGAATGGAAAAATATTTATAATACGGTTGAGGTAGTTCTTACTACACATGACATATTAGGTTTATCTAATAAAGACTTTATTTTAGCTTTATTTATGGATAAAGAATTTAAAAAATTCCTGTAGAAAATGTAAAATGTTTAAATATATTTCGTTCTTAAATTTATATAAAATTCCAATAGCCCCCTTAATATTAGGTTTAGGGGGTACTTTACCATTTATAATTTTATCTTTAGCTATTTGGTTAGGTTCATATGAATTAAAGTTAATGGCCTTATTTAATTTGATAAATTATTCAATTATAATTTTATCTTTTGTGGGAGCAGTTCACTGGGGTGCTGCTATGTTAAGAAAAGATATATTTTTTAAGTATTATTTAATATCAATAATACCAGCGCTGTTAGGTTGGTTCTTAATAATGGGATTTCTAGCAAATTATTTAATAATATTTATTATTTTGATGATATTATTTTTAGTTATATTTTTTATAGACGTCAAAGCAGTCAGGAATAATTTACTTCCTGAATGGTATTTACCCCTTAGAAAGATTATTACTATTATAGTTTTTTTATGTCTAGGTTCAGTTTGCTTAGCCCTTAACATAAAGGTTTTGTAAAACTATTTTTTTTTAATTTGATCTAAAAAAAGAATTATCATAGTTGAAACTATAATAACTATTGAACCAATTATTTCATTTAAATATGGTATTTCGTTAAATAATATAAAACCATATATACCGGCAAAAATCAGTCTGCTATAATCAGCAGGCATTACTACTGTGGCAGAACTATTTTTTAAACCCCAAATTGTTAGCATTTGTGCAATAGTTCCGCATGTAGCAGCTATAAATATAAGTAATAAATTAAAAAGACTTATTGAACTCCAAAAAATAATACAAGGTATCAATAATGCAATTGAAGATATTATTCCATAATAAAGCTGTATAGTTAATGTGGATTCAGTTGAAGTTAATGATTTGACTGTTAACTTAACACAGCTTACAAAAAATGCTCCAATTAAAGCAATCATTGCTGAATAATAAGTAATACCAGAGTCATTTTCAGGGTTGATTATTATTATTACTCCTATGAACCCCAATATTATTAGACTAATTCTTATAAAATCAGTTTTTTCACCCATGAAGATTATTGCAAGAGGAACCAGAAATAATATTCTTGTATAGCCTAAAGTTACTGCAGTTGCTAAAGGCATCATAGATAAAGCTGTGAAGCCAGCCATGATTGCTCCTACACCTAATAATCCCCTAAAAACATGTAATTTTAATCTATTAGTATTTAATACTTTATATAAATTGTCTTTTAAAATAATTGGAAAAAGAATTAATAAACCAAAAAAACAGCGAAAAAAAGCGAGTTGGAAAGGGTGGAGTTCAGCTGTTAAATATTTTATAATTGTTCCCATAATAGGAAAAGTAGCTGAAGCAAGCAGAATAAATATAAAACCTTTAGTATTTGGGTTAAATGAACTCCAAATTTTTTTTAATTTATGCATTTATAGTTAATGACTGCTAAGAATAATTTTACCAGTATTAGACCTGCTTAGTAAATAATTTAAAGCCTCAGTTGCATCTTCTAATTTAAATATTTTACCAATTTTTGGCTTTAATCGCTTTTCTTCATACATTTGCATTAATTTATTAAAAGAATCACCGATAAGCTTAGGATTAATAAAAGCATATTGTCCCCAATAAAGTCCAATCGCCGAAGCGCTTTGTAAAAGTAGGCGATTTGCCGGAATTTTAGGTATTTTACCTCCTGCAAACCCAATTATTACAAATTTACCCTCCCAACTGAGGCTTTTTATTGCATCATCGGCAGATTCTCCTCCTATCATATCAATTACTAAGTTTACTCCATTTGGTGCTAATTTTTTTAAACTATGCCTAAAAATTTCATTATTATAATTTATAGTGCTATTTGCTCCATGTATTTTGCATGTTTCACATTTCTCATCACTACCTGCGGCAGCTATTATATTAGCCCCAAATGCTCTGGCAATTTCAACGCAAGCTAAACCAACACCACCAGCTGCTCCAAGTATTAAACATGTTTGATTATTTGTAAGTTTACCTTTCCATTCTATTGCTCCAAATGCTGTTCCATAAGCAACTGGAAAAGATGCAGCAGTAATAAAATCCATACAATCAGGAATTTTATAAACATTTTCAGCTGGCATAACTATCTCATTACAATAACTTCCATATTTTGCTATACCAATAACCCTATCATTAATATTTACATTTTTAACATCTGAGCCTATTTCAATGATTGTTCCTGATAATTCCAAACCTGGCGAAAATGGAGGTCTAGGTCTCTCTTGATATCTGCCCTTTATGACTAAAGTATCAGCAAAATTCACTCCGATATTTTCTACTTTAATTCTAACTGATAAATCTTTTATATCTGGAGAAGAACATTCTTCGAGTAATAAATTTTCTGGTCCGCCATATTTATTTACAATCATTCTTTTCATAGATATATCCTTCAAATTTATTTAAAATCTTTATAAGTAAATATATATATTAATCTTTTTAATTTCTAAAATATTAATTTCTTAAACGATTTGTCTTTTTGCTTCATAATATTATATATTCTTAATTTATAATTAATTTTTATTTTAATAGAAAAAACTATATGTGTAATTTATTAATAACTATATTTATTTTTCTCTTTTTTTTACAATCACCCTTATGGGCTCAACAAAATAATGATTTAGGATCATATAGTGATTGGCAAGCTACATATTGGGATGAAGGTGCAGGGGTGTGTACAATGATGACTATACCTAAAAAGGAAGAGGGTAAATATTCTAAAAGAGGTGAGGTATTTGCACAAGTAGTAAAAAATAAGGGTGCTAAAGATTCAGGAGTTGTAAATTTTGTAGCAGGGTATACATTTAAAGAAAATTCTGAGGTAAATGTTATAATAGATAATAAACATTCATTTGTTTTATTTACAAATAAATCTACTGCTTGGGCGCAAACTGAAAAAGACGACGCTTCTCTAATAAAATATATGAAATTAGGAAATAAAATGATAGTAAAAGGTATTTCATCTCGAGGAACCAATACAAAAGATACTTATTCATTAAAAGGATTTGTTGCTGCATACAAGGCTATGAATAAAAAATGTCAACAATGATGAAAAATGTTCCTATAAATTCATTTACAAAAGATGAGCTTAATAAATATATTTTGGATTTAGGTGAAAAAAATTATAGAGCTAAACAAGTATGGAAATGGTTATATGTTAACGGTGTGAAATCGTTTAGCGAAATGTCCGATATAGGAATAAAATTAAGAGAAAAATTACATTCTAACCTAGATCATAATAGGTTAGATATTGACCAACATCAGATATCTAAAGATGGTACACAAAAGTGGTTATTTAAATTAAGTGACGATAGGAAAATAGAAACGGTATTTATCCCTGAAACTGATAGAGGTACATTATGTATTTCATCGCAAGTAGGGTGCACCTTATCTTGTTCCTTTTGTCATACCGGGACAATGCCCTTAGTAAGAAATTTATCTACTAATGAAATAATAGGTCAAATTCTTGCTGCTAAAGATGGCTTAGAAGATTGGGATATAAAAAATAGAAAAATTACTAATATAGTATTTATGGGTATGGGCGAGCCTTTATATAATTATCAGGAGGTAACAAGAGCAATAAAAATATTATTAGATAACGAAGGCCTTTGCTATTCTAGACGCAAAATCACTTTATCTACTTCAGGTGTTGTTCCTATAATCCAAAAACTTAAATATGAATTAGACGTTAGTTTGGCAATAAGTCTTCATGCAGTAAATGATGATATAAGAAATATATTAGTACCTATCAATAAAAAATGGCCAATAAAAGAATTATTATCTGCATTAGAGATTTATCCAGGTGTAAATAATTCAAGAAGAATTACATTTGAATATGTTATGTTAGATGGAGTGAACGATTCTATTAACGATGCCAAAAAGTTAGTAAAACTTCTGAAACCAATTCATGCGAAAGTAAATTTAATTCCATTTAACCCTTGGCCGGGAAGTATTTATAAATGTTCCTCTGAGAAAACTATTAAAGATTTTGCTGATGAAGTTTGTTATAATGGAGGTATTACTGCTACTGTTCGTCATGCAAGAGGCCAAGATATATTGGCAGCTTGTGGTCAGTTAAAAAGTAATAGTGTGAGACTAAGTAGAGAAAAAGTTGCAAATATTAATTTTGTATAAATAAAAAATTATTTTATTGGAAAAAAAATGTCAAAAGTTAAAAAAGTAGTTTTAGCATATTCTGGTGGCTTAGATACCTCAGTTATTTTGAAGTGGTTACAAGAGGAATATGATTGCGAAGTCGTTACATTTACTGCAGATATAGGCCAAGGAGAGGAAATTGAACCTGCAAGAGTAAGAGCTCAAGAAATGGGTATTAAAGAAATATTTATAGAAGATTTAAAAGAAGAGTTTGTTAGAGATTATGTATTTCCTATGTTTAAGGCAAGTACCATATATGAAGGAACTTATCTGTTAGGTACTGCAATAGCTCGCCCACTAATCGCAAAAAGACAAATAGAAATTGCTAAAGAAACAGGTTCAGATTCTGTTTCGCATGGAGCTACGGGAAAAGGTAACGATCAAGTTCGTTTTGAGTTAGGTTATCTTGGCTTAAACCCTGACATAAATATTATTGCTCCTTGGAGAGAATGGGATTTAGATTCTAGAACTAAATTGATAGAATGGGCAGAAAAAAGAAATATATCAGTGCCAAAAGATAAAAGAGGAGAACCTCCATATTCAACTGATGCAAATTTATTACATATTTCTTATGAAGGTAAAGCCCTTGAAGACCCTTGGGTTTCTGCAAGTGAAGATATGTTTACAAGAACTGTATCACCATTAAATGCTCCAGATGAAGAAGAAGAAATAATTATAGAATTTAAGGAAGGCACGCCTATAGCAGTTAATGGAAAAGTATTAAGCCCTTCAGATTTACTTGAAGATTTAAATATTAAAGCAGGTAGGCACGGAGTAGGAAGAGTTGATATAGTAGAAAATAGGTTCGTTGGGATGAAATCAAGAGGAGTTTACGAAACTCCTGGTGGTACAATATTGTATATAGCCCATAGGGGAATAGAGCAATTAATATTAGATGGACCTTCTATGTTATTGAGAGATGAGCTTATGCCAAAATATGCATCTTTAATTTATAATGGGTTATGGTTTTCTCCTGAAAGAGAAATGTTGCAATCCTTAATAGATGAGAGCCAAAAAAATGTTTCCGGAGAAGTTAAGGTGAAACTTTATAAAGGAAATTGCAGTTTAGTAGGAAGGCGTTCCCCTAAAAGTATTTATAATGAGGGTATAGTTACTTTTGAAGCAGGAAATAATTACGATCAAAGAGATGCTGGCGGTTTTATAAAATTAAATGCTTTAAGATTGCAACAGAGAAAAAAAATTAAATAGATTATTTAATATGGGCTTCCTAAAAAAAATTCAAATAAAATATTTCTAGCAAAGTGTAAAACTATTATGAGTATTATTGGTGAAATATCTATTCCCCCTAAATTAGGAAGTATTTGTTGTATTGGTGAAAGTAAAGGGCTCGTTAATTTATGCAAAGCATAATTAATCTGCCATATAAATCTATTATGCGTATTCACAATATTAAAAGCAATTAACCAACTCATTATTACTTGTAATATTAAAGTCCAAACGATTAATGTTACTACACTATCAATTAATATTAAAAGAGATTGCATTTAATTCCTACTAATTTGATATATTTATAATAAGCAATGTATAACTTATTATATTATTTTTGCCATATTAATAATTTTTTTTACAAATTTATTTTCAGGATTTGCAAATGAAATCATCATTGAAAAATGATTTTCATCTTCTAAAATTTCAAAGTCTAAGTAATCGCATTTATTTATAACATTTTTAGTGTATAATTTGGTTTGTTCTATCCAACCTTCAGGCTCCTGTTTGCCAACACAAGTTAAAATTTTAGGAATAGTTTCTTTGGGATATTTTGGTGAATTATTAATAGCTTCTTGTTTAGATAAATTAATTTCTTTATTAACTGAAAGATTTAAGACTAACTCTGGTTCATATATTCCGCTTAATAAGGCTGCTCCTTTAATAATATTCTTAGGTATATTAAATTTTTCCCATCTATTTTCTAATAACATTGCACATAAATGAGCGCCTGCGGAATGACCAGAAATAGTTATTTTATTTCTATTTCCTCCATAGTTAGAACAATTATTATAAATCCAGACTATTGCAGACGTAACTTGTTTAACAATTTCAGTGAGGGTAACTCTTGGGCATAAATCGTGGTTAATTGAAAAATATAATATATCATTTTTTACAAAAGGTTTTGCTAACTGACTGTGATCTGATTTATCTAGTGCTCTCCAATATCCTCCGTGAATAAAAATATGTACATTCGCATTTTTAAGTTTACTCTTCCCAAATATATCTAGTTTCTGAAGTGGAGTTTTTCCATAGCTTATATCAATCATACAAGGAAGCTCTTCTCTATATTTTTTAGCTAGAATTTTATATTCTTCTATATAATCTGAAAAATTAGGAACTGCCTCTCTAGGGTTAAAGTTTTTTTCTAGATCATTTATTGATAATTTTTTCCAGTCAAAATTCATATGAAAAACTCTTATAAAATAATAATATAATAAATTATTTTTTAAATTTTTAAAGACAAAAATATAACATTACAAAATATTACTTTTATGGTATTTTAAAAATTATATGTGGGGAAGATAATATTGAATTTAATTTCAAAGATTAATATCAAAGTTTTGTATGTAATATTTACGCTATTTATTTTGAGTATGCTGATATTCCCTGTATTTGCTCTTGCTAATTACGCTGAGCCACTAATATTTGGTATGCCATTTATAATGGTATGGGTTCTATTTTGGATAATTATTGAATTCTTAGGTTTAATAGTTTTTGTTAAAATAGATAAAGATATAGAGGATTAACATGATAGCTTGGCAAATTGCACTCATAGCGATGTCTTTATACTTAATAATTGCTTTTGCCATAGGCCTTTCTGCAGGAAGAGGTAGATCATTCTTCTCAATTTCTGAATATGCTGTTGGTGATAGGGGCTTTGGCCTATTTGTAATGTGGTTTCTTATGGGAGGGACTATATTTTCTGCATTTGCTTTTTTAGGTGGTCCTGGTTGGGCATATTCTAAAGGTGCTGCATCCCTATATATATTGGCTTATTGTACTTTAGGTTTACTACCATGGTATATTATAGGACCAAAAATGGCTCGCTTAGGTAAAAAATCTAATTATATTACTATGGGTGATTTTTTAGGTGATCGTTTTAAATCAAAATTTTTAATAATTATAATCGGTGTAGTTTCACTTTTAGCTTTTATTCCTTATTTAACTCTGCAAATAAAGGGAATGGGATATATATTTAATGTATTAACATTTGATAATATATCTTATAATTTTGGAGCTTTGCTAGCATTAGGAATAGTAGTAATTTATGTGGCAACGAGTGGAGTGAGAGGTGCTGCTTGGAGTGATGTTTTTCAAGCAATATTAATGCTAATAGTAGCTTGGTTATTAGGTATATATTTTGTAGAAACGTTACATGGCTCACTAGGAAATATGTTTGGTAAAATTATTGAAAATGACCCAGACTTTCTTACTATTGGAAATGAAGGTTCAAAAATTAGTGCTGCTCGTTATAGTAGTAATATAGTGGTTTCCATGCTTGGTTTCGTTATGTGGCCTCATTTATTTACTAAATCCTATACTACCACTTCTCGCAGGATAAAGCTTACTGTTTTAGTTTATCCAATATTTGCAATATTTTTATTACCAGTATTATTCATAGGTTTCTCAGCTATAGGAGTAGTTCCTAATGAAGCATTAGGTCGTCCAGGAGAAGTATTACCTTATTTAATCACGCATCATTTAACAGAATCTGGAATATTATATGGTATAGTGGGAGCCGGAGCACTCGCTGCAGCAATGTCTTCGTCAGATGCCATAACTCATGGAGCCTCTGTATCTTTTGGACGAGATATTTGTAAAGTTATTTTTCCTTCCCTAAAAGAAAATCAAGAGCTTTGGATCATGCGTCTTGCTGTAATTGGCGTTGGTGCTATCGCTTATTGTATAGCAATTTATGGAAGTGATGGTTTAATAGCATTACTTTTAGGTGCATACGGAGCGATTGTTCAACTAGCACCAGGAGTATATTCAGGATTATTTTGGAAAAAGGCTTCTACTTTAGGAGTAATAATTGGTTTAATATCAGGAGTAATAGTTACTATATATTTCCAGTATATAGCTGCTTCAAGTCCATATGATTTGCACCCTGGTCTAATTGGTGTAATAGTGAATATAGTAATTGTATTTTTTGTGAGTATTGTCCAACAGCAAAATGAAGAAAGCTTTATTCATGCCTCAAAGTTTGTAGATGAATAGGGTTAATATTGGCTTATACATTATTAGCCATTTCTCTTGCATTTAAATATCCTAATTCTTGATATTTTGTAATATCTATGGCCTTTTTTAAGAAATCTTGATAATTCAAATGTATTTTCATTGCTGCAGGATCTTTCTCAGCATTATCTTGAACTACTTCTTTAGCAACTTTTAAAAATTCTTTCATAATATCAAGTGGAAGTATTTTAAATTTAACATTATGTTCTTTAACTATGATTTGATAGCTAATAGCATTGCGGTTTATATATTCATTGTAAGAGTCATTATTAACATTATTAGCTGAAATTCTGACAATTTCCTTTAAATCATTTGGTAAATTGTTAAAAAGTTTCTTATTAATTAGCATTTCATTCATAGAGCCAGGACTATGTATTCCAGGTCCATAGCAAATCTTTGCAATTTTTGGAAAACCAAAAGCTAAATCCATCCATGGTCCTCCCCATTCAACAGCGTCTACCACTCCTGACTGAAATGAACTCATGACCTCTCCACCTGGAATATTAACTGCAGTAGCTCCCATTCTATTAAGAATTTCATTAGGTAGACCAGCCATTCTAATTTTTAGACCTTGAAGGTCTTCTAACGAATTTAGAGTTTTCTTATACCAACCAAACATTTCTGATTGTACAATGCCTGCTTGAAAAGGCTGAATACCATATGGATCTAACAAGTCTTCCCAGAGTTTTTGTCCACCTCCGTGCATTATCCAGGCACTTTGTTCAGACGGGCTTAAACCTCCAGGAATTCCTCCAAAATAAGCTAAGCCAGGGTTTTTAGATATCCAATATCCAGGCCAACCATGCCCCATTTCAACGGTTCCTTGTCTCACAGCATCAAATACTTCATATGCCGGAACCATTTCTCCTGATCCATAAACTTTAATTTCTAATCTTCCATCAGATGCTTTTGTTATAGCTTCTGCAACTTTTTCAGCAGTTGTACCAACACCAGGAAAATTTTTAGGCCATGTCGTTGCCATCCTTAATTGTATTATATTTTTAGAAATAGAAGATGAACTTTCAGGTTTTGAAGGGGTTCCTCCTTTTATATTTTCTTTACATGAAATTAGTAAACTTGTAGTGCCTAAAGCTGATGCTCCTAATATAATCTTTCTTCTATTGAATTTATTATTTTCCTTCATAAAAAATAGCCCCCAAATTATTTAATTTTATTTATATTTTTTTCCCAATTTTTTCCATCAAACTCAATTACCTTTATTGATTTTACGGTTTTAGAATTTATACAATTAAGGTTTACACTTATTGATTCTGGATGAGATCTTGGAATATAAAATGATTTAATGCCGCATATTTTACAAAATATATGTTTCGCTACTTTAGTATTAAACGTATAAGTCGAAAGAAATTTTTTACCTTTAATTAATTTAAACTTAGAGTTGCTAACAATATAATGTTTATAATTAACTATAGAACAAATGGAACAAGAACAATTTAAAACTTGAATATTTTCTTCGCCTAATACTTCAAACTGTATTTGTTTACAGTGACAACTTCCCAAATGTGTTACCATATTTTTATTCATACGAATATGTTAAATGGTAAAAGATAAAATGTGTAATATTTTTTTAGAAAAATAAAAAATAATGTTTGATATAAACTATATAATATTAATTTCAGCAATTTTTTTTCTTGCTGGTTTTGTAAAAGGGGTTTCTGGCATTGGTTTACCTGCAATATCTCTAGCATTTTTAACTATGTTTATGGGTATCAAATTAGCAATTGCTTTAGTTGTAATGCCTGGTTTATTAACAAATTTTTGGCAAGTTTTTGGAAAATATAAAGTAAAAAAAATTACTTTAAGAATTTGGCCATTATTAATTTTTTTATTTATATTTTCTTTATTAGGAGCAAAAGTACTAGTAAATAATAGTGAGCTTTTTACATTATTTTTAGGTATTATATTGTCTTTCTATGCTTTGATAAGCCTTATAAAGAAAAATGAAATAATTATTCCTATAAAATATGAGAAATTAATAGGTGCATTTGCAGGTGCTGTGGGAGGATTTTTTGGAGGGTCTACAGGAACTTTTATTTTTCCATTAGCTTTATATGTATATTCATTGAAAATGAACAAAGATGAGTTTCTTCAAACTATAGCATTAGTTTTGATATCAGCTAGTTTATTTTTAGGTATTGCTTTAATAGGAAATAAATTATGGACAGTAGAACTATTTTTATACTCCAGTTATGCTGTTTTACCTTCATTTATAGGAATGTATATAGGAAGAAATTTACAATATATTATTAATGAAGTCTTTTTTAGAAAGATATTTTTATTTATTTTAATGATAATAGGTTTATTGATTATAAATAAAGCTATTATTTAAATTATGGTATTATGCTATTAGGTAGAAATAATGTAATTGCTGGTATAAACAATAAAATAATTATTCTAACAATATCCATTGTGACAAAAGGCATTACACCTTTAAATATAGTTTTTAAATTTATATTATCTTTAACTATTGTTTTTAATACGTGCACATTAAGTCCAATTGGCGGAGTAATTAGGCTAATTTCAACTGCTACTACTACTAATATTCCAAACCAGATTAAATCACCGCCCATATCTTGAACAATAGGATAAAAAATAGGAACAGTTAATAACATCATAGATAAGCTTTCTAAAACCATTCCAAGAATTAAATAAATAATAAAAATACCTATTAGAAGGGTATAAATGTTTAAATTAAATAAAGATAAAAAGTTTCTTAGATCGTTAGGCAGGCCTGCTAAATTTATAAAATTAGAGAATAATATTGCACCAAATAATAAAAAAAATAGCATGGAAGTAACTTTTACCGTTTCTATAAGGGTTTCATAAAAGGAATTTAAAGTAATTTTTTTCTTTATTAAAACAATAATTAAGGAACCAAACGCTCCTACACCTGCAGCTTCAGTTGCTGTAAAAACTCCAGAATAAATTCCTCCCATTACTAAAATGAATAGTGATATAATTCCTAAAACTCCTTTTAATGATTTTATTTTTTCTAACAAGGGTAGAGCAGATTGAGTTTTGAAAGATTTTTTATTTATTGATACTGAAATTTTGACGGCAATAATATACCCTAATATACCTAGTAGTCCTGGAATAATTCCTGCTAAAAATAGTTGCCCGATATCCTGGCTAGTTATAATACCATATAAAACAAGTATCATGGAGGGTGGAATTAAAATACCTAAAGTTCCACCTGCAGCAATTGCTCCTGTTGCTAAAGAATCAGGATAGTTATATTTTTTCATAGAAGGTAATGCTATCTTAGCCATTGTTGCTGCTGTCGCTAGGGATGATCCACAAACAGAACTAAAACCTCCGCAGGCAATTATAGTAGCCATTGCTAAACCACCTTTTTTATGTCTCAACCAAGCGTTGGCAGTATTATATAGTTCATCAGCTAAGCCAGCTTTTACAACAAAGTTACCCATCAATAAAAATAAAGGTAAGATTGATAAAGTATAGTTCATTCCATTATCAAAAAATATTTGCCCTATCATAGCTAGTGCTGGATCAAGTCCTAATAAAGTAATTAATCCCAAAAACCCAACTATTAACATAGAAAATGCTATAGGAAGTCCTAATGCTATCAATAAAACTACTAATACTAAGCCTATGATCCAAATAAACATTTATTATATACTTTGTTTATCTGCAGTTATGCCTCTTTTGTCAAAAATATAACTAAACATATTCATAGAGGTATTCAAAGAGGCTAATACTGTTAATAATGCCATAGTAAAAGCTATAGGGGCTTTAGGAATTTCCAGAAATATAGTTACTTCTTGATAAGATTTTAGATCTATACCATGAAGATATAGTTGTCTTGCAATTACTAATAATAATAGAGTTACAATAAAGTTTACTAATATTTTGTGAATAATCTTAAAATTATTTGGAAGATAATTTGATAATAAAGAAACAGAAATATGTTCTTCTTTCCTTGATATATAAGGTAGACCAATATATATCAACATACCTAAAATAATTTCTGTAATTTCACTTGTGCCAGATAACGGAATACCAATTAAGTACCTTCCAAAAACATCAATTACTGTTATCAAAACTAATACCGTTAAAGATATAACACAGAAACTTAAAAGTAGTTTATTTGAGGTATTTAAAAGAAGTTTTATCATAATTTATGGTTATTCGTTTTTTATTAATTTAATTTCTGCAATAAGTTTTGAATAAATATTTTTTGCATTTATTTTTTTTTGTTTAGAAATTTTTTTAAGAGTATTTTCGATTATAGGAGCAAGTAATTTTTTTACTTTTGCTTCATCATCTGATGATAAAGTTTTTAACAAAACGCCATTTTTAACAGAAGTATCAATACCTATTGCGTCTGCTTGATCCCAAGCTTTTCCTGCCATTTTAGCTAGAAACTCTCCAGATACTGAGTTTATGGCTACTTTATCTTTTTGAGATAATTTATTCCATTTCTTTTTGTTCATTACTAGGAACATACTTACATTATATAAACCCCCATCAAATATAAATCCTTGCTTGATTATTCTATCTAACTTAAAAAATGAGATACTTTCTCCAGGTAATTGTATACCGTCTGCTACGCCTCCAGATAAAAGTTCATAAGCTTTTGTAACAGGTGCTTGTATAGGAACTAAACCAAGAGCCTTAGCGGAGCTTTGAGCTATTCCTCCACCAATTCTAACTTTTAATCCTTTGATACCTTCCAAGTTTTCATATTTTTTATTAAACCATAACTGCCCTGGACCATGAGTAAAAACTCCTAGTAAGTGTGTACCTTTATGTTCTTCTAAATGAAGTAGCTCTTGTTCATAAATTCTTTGCCATGCTATAGACAAAATTTCCGAACTGTTACTTAAAAATGGTAGTTCGGCTATTTGAGTACTAGAGAACCTTCCTGTAGTATAATTATGGACTCCATAGGTAATATCTGCAATACCATTTACTGCAAAACCAAAATGAGCAGGTGGGGGTCCAATAGGAGCACTTAATAATTGAATATTTACCCTACCGTTAGTAGCAGTTTTAACATTCTCAATCCACGGTATCATTATATCTAATACCCATGGGTGTTTGGGCGGAAGCCAACTGGCCATTCGTAACGTTGTTTCAGCGTAACTTCTGATAGGTATTATGAATAATAACACTATTATTAATAACTTAATCATTATTATTACACTTTCATTTTATTTAATATTTAGAGTACTATGATACTCTCTTAATAATTTATAATCAATTTTTCCAAGAGCATTTCTAGGAATCTCTTCAATTAATAATATTTTTTTTGGTATTTTATAACTAGCTAATTTTTTTTCTAAATTACTCTTACATTGAGATAGGTTAAATTTTGACTTGCTATCAATTTTTACAAAAGCAATAGGGATTTCTTGCCATTTTTTGTCAGGAATTCCAAAAACAGCTGATTCTAAAATTTTATTTTCCTTGTTAAGTATTTTTTCTATTTCTGCAGGATATATATTTTCTCCTCCTGATATAATAATATTTTCTTTTCTTCCTACAATATAAAACTGATTATTCTTATCTTTTTTTCCATAATCACCTGTCATAAACCAACCATCTTTAAATGCACATTTTGATTTATATTTATCTTTCCAATAGTAAGAGAATAAATTTAGACCTTTAATACCAATTTCTCCAATAGTCCCCATAGGAGTAGGTTTGAAATTTTTATCGAAGATTTTAGCTTTATTATATTTTGCTACTTTTCCGACGTTACCAAAAGGTAACCTATTATTAGTAATTTTTTGACAAATTGCTATAGGAGCTGTTTCTGTAGAACCGTATACTTGTATGATGGGAATTTTTTTCTTTTCATAAGCCTTAATTAAGTCTGAAGAAACTATAGTAGATCCAGTTGTAATAGCTTTTAAAGAGGAAAAAATATTTGTATCCCATTTTCTACTTTTTATTAATAATTCTAAAATAGTTGGTACAAATACTGTATGAGTAATACGACTTTTTTTAAGTTCTTGAAAAGTTTCATTAATTTCAAACTTTTTATGAATAGTCACCTTTGCTCCTAAATGTAACGCAGGTATTGTTTGTATATTTAAACCGCCTACATGAAATAATGGAATAACTGTGAGGATATGACTTTTACTATTAAATTTATGCATATTAATACTATTGAGTATATTAAAATATAATGCACTTTGAGATAATACCGCACCTTTAGGACTACCGGTTGTGCCGGATGTATACACGATCAATAAAGGTAAGGTATAATTTTTAATACATTTTCTTTTATATTTTATAGCTGTATTAAATTTAATTTCATCTAAATCAATTATCTTAAATTTATGTATTTTATTTTTTATTATTTTTAGTGTTTTTATAAAATCCTTATCTGAAAATAAATATTTAGTGCCTACATCTTTAATTATATGAGTTATTTCAGAGCTTGTAAGGCGCCAATTTATTGGAACTAATATTATTCCAAGCTTTGCACATGCATAAAATAGTGATATAAATTCTATTCTATTGTAAACGAGTATGGCAATTCTATCACCTTTACGAAGATGAAGGGTATAAAATAAATAATCTACAAACTGATCTATATTCTGTAAAAAAGAGTGGTAAGAAATTTCATTATTTTTAGAGCTTATTGCTATACTACTAGGAGATTTTAATGCATTTTTTTCAATATATAGGTATAGATTATAGTCCATTAGAGGGATTAATCTTTCTCTCCAACATTATAAAGTGAAGTTTTTCCTATTCTGTCTAGACAAATTTCCGCAGTCCAAGGAAGCATCAAGGATCCACACCTTGAGTCTCTAAATATTCTTTCTAAAGATAATGATTTTAACATGGCTTGTCCTCCGCAAGTTCTTATGGCTAATTGTGCAATTTTGTGAGCACCTTCCATTACGGTATATTGTGTTGCGTAGGCTCTTTTAATTTGCTGAGGGCTTGGGTCGACTCCTGCTTCAGATATACTTTGAAACCAAATTGTTTTTATATTTTCCATTTGAATTTGCATTTCAGCTACTGATAACTGTTTTGTTGCATACATTCTTCTTTTTATTGGAGGAGTATTAGGAAGTTCTCCTCTTAAATACTTAATAGTAAAATCAAGGGCAGCTTGAGCTAACCCTACATATGTTGGAGAAAGAGTTAGAAACATATGAGGCCATCTTTTAGCAGCTTCATAATATTTTCCTTTCGGCATTAAGGCGGAATCTTTAGGCACAAATACATCCTTGAAAATTAAAGTCCTTGAAATGGTGCCTCGCATTCCAAGTGGATTCCAATCTCCTTGGACACTTACCCCTTTTGCGTTAGCAGGAACAGCAAGATATAGAGTATCTTTTTGTGAAGCTAATTCGTTGGTTTTCTTTTCCGTACACAATATTCCATAATATGAGGCATGTCCTGATAGAGAGGCAAATATTTTTTTTCCATTTATTATCCAGCCATTTTTTGTAGGTTGTGCATTGGTTAAGAATGGAGTAGCTCCTGCTGCTCCTCCACCACCTTCAGAGAAGGGTTGAGAATAAATAGCACCTTCTTTGATAATTCTTTTATAATGCATAGTTCTTTTTTTATCATGAGATTCTTGCATATTTTTTGGCATTTTTAGATCATCAGCTAAAATTCCTGTCCATAAAGTTGAACATACATGCATATTCCATGTAAGTGCAGTTGCTCCACAATATCTGCCTATTTCTGCAGCTGCTATAGCATAACCTCTAAAACCTGCTCCAAGCCCTCCTTTATTTTTAGGTATGCATATACCCAAAAACCCTTCCTTATATAGATCCTTATAGTTTTCTATAGGAAATACGGCATTATCATCATATTTAAAGGCTCTATTAGCAAATTTTTTCATTCCTAATTCTCTAGCTTTATTAGATAAATTTTCTTCTTTTTTACTTAGTTTAAAAGCTTTTGTTTCAAAAATAGGACCGTCTATATTTTGCATTAAAAATTTTCCTCAAAAAAATATTATAAATTTAATATAAAATCTTTGATACTCTTATTAAATATTTCAGGTTTTTCTAAATGTATCAAGTGACCACAATTTTTTATTTCTAAATATTGGGAATATTTAATTTTTTTGGACATGCTTTTCATAGTCTTAGAGGGTGCTTGTTTATCATTTTCTCCAGCAATTAATAATGTTGGTATTATAATATCTTGTAATTTATGCCTAAGATCAAAGCCAACTAATGAATATATTGCTGACTTATAAGTGTTTTTTGGAATAGATCCCATAATTTTGCTAGCAAAATTTATAACTTTTTTATTTGGGTTTGATGACATTATATTTGTAATTGCATTTGTTGATATATCTTTCATTGACTTGCCTTTATTTAAGGGGTCAATACGTGACTTAATAAAATTGTTCTGCCAAGATTCGTCACTACTTCCAAATTTTGCACTAGTAGCTATTAAAACTGCTGCTTTAGCAAAATTTACATTTTTAGTTATTATCTCTTGAACTATCATACCACCAAGTGAATGGCCAATAAGAACTGGTTTGTTAATATTTTTAGATAATAAAAATTTGCAAATTGTGTCAGCATATTTGTTAATACTTATATTTTTAATTTGTCTGGATTTTCCATAGCCTGGAAGGTCTATGGAAATTATAGAAAATGTTTTTTCAAATAGTTTTATCTGGTTAATAAAAGTTTCTGATGTGCTTGCTATTCCATGAATAAAAACTATAGACCTTTTATTTTTAACTTTATTACCTATGAAGTTTAACATCTGAATTCTTTCGATTTTATAGTCGTTCCATTATAACGCTGTAATTATTTTTATTACTAATATATTATATTATTAGTAAGTAATTTTAATTTTAAATAGAATTTAATTCTATGGATCAGTTTAGGTAAATTATGAAAAAAAAATCTACAAAAATTTTATCTAATAAGTCGGCAGCTGCAATTAAAGCAGAATTAAAAAAATATTCTGAGACTTTCAATGTAAAAGAGACTCAAAAAATAGTAGAAGAAGCTGTTGCAAAAGTTACAGAAGACTTATTAAAAGAATGGATGAATAATAACATAGACAAAGTTGTTAAAAAAGCAATTAAAGAAGAGTTGAAAAGTATCGCAAAGAAAAAGTTATAAAATATTTTTAATTTTTTATATCTTTTTTTCTATATGCTAGCATACAGTGGTCTATGCAATATGGTTTACCTATTTCTTGTCTTTTTCCACAAAAATGGAATTCATCAGTCCCAGGATCTCCATATGGCCATCTACATCCTTTGATTTTTAGATGAAACATTTTATCAGTATTATCAATTTCAACTGGTTTTTTTTCTTTCTTCGTTTCATTAAGACCTAAGCGATTAGCTTTACCTATTACAGCGTTTCTAGTTATTCCTTCACCAAGTTTTTCTGCAATATCTCTAGCAGGTATATTTTTACCCCAAAGCTTAGCTAATTTTTTTACTTTTGCTTCTGTCCATTTGAATGCCATTTGTTATATCCAATACTTTAATCAGTTATTAATAATTTTTGATGAGTTATTTGCTAACTCTATTATACTGTGAAGTAATACCTCTGTACCTCTAATTGCATCTTCCTTATAAATATTCTCAATTTCGTTATGACTTATTCCATCAATACATGGAACAAAGATCATCGCAGTTGGTGCTATCGAGTTAATATTAACTGCATCATGACCTGCCCCAGAAATAATCTCTTTACTGGTATAATTAAGATTATTTGATACATCCTTGATTGTATTAATTATAGACTTATTAAATGAATTTGATTTTAATTCAAGTATCTGTTTGATTTCAATTTCAACTTTTTTATCTTTTTCTATCAATTTTATATTTTTTCTAAGCTCCTTATCCATTTTTTGGAGAGATTTATCAATTGGGTGTCTAAAATCAATAGTTAAAAAACAATTTCCTGGAATTACATTTCTTGATGGATTCGCAATTTCTAACACACCACACGTAGCGCATCCTCCAGGTTGAAAGTTATTACCAATTGAATTTACTAATAAAACAATTTCAGCAGAAGCTACTAGTGCATCCTTCCTTATAGTCATAGGTGTTGGTCCAGCATGAGCTTCCATTCCAGTAATATTAATTTCATACCATTTTTGAGCTTGAGCTCCTGTAACTATTCCAATATTTTTATTCTCTATTTCTAGAATAGGACCTTGCTCTATATGCACTTCTATAAATCCTCCAATTGGTCGATGGGAGCATATTGTAGATCCATTATAATTAATTCTTGCTAGTTCTGATCCAAGAGTTGTTCCTGATTGATCTTTTATTAATAAAGCATCGTTTAAATCATGTAACCCAGAAAAAACTGCTGAGCCAGTCATCGCTGGCGGAAAACGACAACCCTCTTCATTAGTCCACATTACTATTTCAATTGGTGCTTCTGTGATGTAATTAAATTCATTCAGAGTTCTGATAGCTTCCAAAGCACATAGTACTCCCAGAGCACCATCATATTTTCCTCCTGTAGGTTGAGTATCTAGATGACTGCCACTCATTATAGGAGCTAAAGCATTGTTTTTTCCCTCTCTTCTTGCAAAAATATTTCCCATTTGGTCTATACTGATAGATAGGTTTTCTTTTTTACACCAACTTATAAATAAATCTCTAGATTGTTTATCTAAGTCAGTAAGTGCCTGTCTATTAACACCACCTTTGTCAGTGGCTCCTATTAAAGCCATTTCATTTAGGCTATCCCATAATCTTTCTTCATTTATTTTAATATTTGTTAGCATTATGTATCCGCAGTATTTATTTAAATATTTTATTAAAATAGTATAACATAAAATATGACTTTTTTTAATTTTTTGAATATAAATATTTTTTATATTTATTTTTTTTAAATTTCTAGAACCTATAAATAGAGAGGAATAATAATGGCAACTAGTTTTGTTTTTCAACCATCTACTACTATTTGTAACATATTAAATAGTAATGATAAATTTCCTGTTAGAAGGATTCTTTGTGTAGGAGCTAACTATGTTGCACATGCTATAGAAATGGGCCGAGATCCATCTAGAGAACCACCTTTTTTCTTTGCCAAACCTTCAGATGCGATTGTAAATGCAGATAGAGGATTAAATATTGTAGTTCCTTATCCTCCTCAAACAAATAATTTTCATTATGAAATGGAAATGGTAGTTGCTATAGGAAAAAATGCTACAAATATAAATGTAGAAGAGGCTTTAAATACTATTTGGGGTTATGGAGCGGGAATAGATCTAACCAGAAGAGATTTACAAAAGGCTGCAAAGGATAAAGGTCGCCCATGGGAATTAGGAAAAGGATTTGATAATTCTGCAATAATTAGTTCTTTATGTCCAGCATCTAAAATAGGACACCCTGATAATGCTAGAATTTGGTTAAGTGTAAATGATATAATTAAACAAGATTCAAATATTAAAAAATTAATATGGTCTGTTCCAGAAATGATTTCATTTTTATCAAAGACTATGACACTTAAGGCTGGAGATTTAATATATACAGGAACGCCAGAGGGAGTAGGTCCAATTAATAAAGGTGATAAAATCGTAGGAGGTGTTGAGGGTATAGGTGAAATAAGTATTAATATATCGTGATGGAGTCAGCTATGATCGAAAAACCTATACTATATAATTATTTTCGAAGCTCTACTTCGGTAAGAGTTAGAATTGCCTTGAATCTGAAAGATATTGATTATAATTATGTGCCGTTGCACTTAAGAAAAGAAGAACATAAAAAAAATGAATACTTACAAATAAATCCATACGGGTTATTGCCAACTTTAAAATTTCCTTCAGGAATTATTTTAAATCAATCTTTAGCTATTTTAGAATATTTAGATGAAGTATATCCAACACCGTCAATTTTACCATTAAACCCCATTGAAAAAGCAAAAGTTAGGTCTATGGCTTATGCAATAGCATTAGAGATTCACCCATTAAATAATCTTCATGTTTTAAATTATTTAAAAGATGACTTTATGGCAAATGAAGAAAAAATAAAATCTTGGTTTTCTAGATGGGTTCATAAAGCATTTGAACCATTTGAAAAGGTGTTAGAAAGTGATACGGAATCAGGTTCATATTGTTTTGGAGACACACCGACTATAGCTGATATTTGTCTTTTTTCACAAGTAGTTAATAATACTAGGTTTGGTATAGATTTGTCAAAATACCCTAGGATAAATAACATATATGAAAATTGTTTAAAAAATAATTCTTTTATAAAAGCTCTACCAAAGTATCAACCAGATGCTGAATAGTATGACCTTATTTAAACGATTCTTTAAATAAGTTATGTATTCTTAACCAATGAGTTTCAGCACCTTTTTTATGATAAGTATGTCTATCAGGAAATGCAAAGCCATGCTCTGTTCCTTCATAAATTTCCATTTTAAAATTTTGAGTATTTTTTTCAAAATGTTCTCGTATATTTTTTAAGGCTTCATCATCCACCCAGTTATCTTTTTCAGCAAAAGCCAAGTAAAGATTAGCTTTTATTCTTTCTGCCCCTAAGTGAGGAGAATCTTTTTTGTCGGTCATTATTTTTACTCCATAAAATGAAGCAGCAGCTGAGAATTTAGAGTTATATTTAGATGCAATGGAAACTATATACTGTCCGCTCATACAATATCCAATAGCACCATAGCCCTGATGAGATATACCTTCTTTATTATCTAAGAAATCTAAAATATATTTAGTATCAGCTACTATTAATTCATTTGTAGTATCATCCATAGTCTTTATCATAGCTGTAAAATGACTTTTATCTTCTCTAATTTTTGCAAAGGTAAAAGGATAATTTCCTTCTTTTCCTACTCTATAAAATAAATTTGGAAGTAATACATAATATCCCATGGTAGCTAATCTTCTAGCCATATCTCTCAATTCTTCTCTTATTGCAGGAGCATCCATATATATAATAATTGCTGGAAATGGACCTCCTTCATCTGGAAAAACTTCAAACGTATCAATCTGACCATCCTTAGTATCTATATTAATAAAATTTTCAATCATAATATTTCCTTTAGTTGTTATTATTATATTTAACTATGTCCTGATATGTTTTTGGGTTGATAATGTTTTTCTAGAGATAAAATTTGTTTTTCAGATAATTTTAAACTCATACTATTTAGTAGAGTCTTTAATTGTGTTAATTTTCCAGGTCCAATTATTGGCGCAGTAATTCCTTTTTTTTGTAATAGCCATGCAAGTGCAACTTCAACAGGCTGTCTATTTTCTTGTTCTGCCACTTTTTTAACAGAGTCTAAAATTTTAAAATCAGCTTTACTATAATAGTAATCTTCTGCAAGCACATCATTTTTTGCTCTATCAGTTTTTCCTCCTCCACTTTTAGTTCGGTTTCCTGCTAGAAAACCTCTTGCAAGCGGACTCCAAGGAGTAATAGCTAAACTATCATTTAAACAGAGTGGAATCATTTCTCTCTCTTCTTCTCTATAAATTAAATTTAAATGATTTTGCATAGAAATAAATTTTGTCCATCCATTTTTTTCTGCCGTTTCTTGAGCTTTAGCTAATTGCCAAGCAAACATACTTGAAGCGCCTATATACCTTGCTTTTCCTGATTTAACTACATCGTGCAGAGCTTCCATAGTTTCTTCTATAGGGGTCTCATAATCCCATCTATGAATAATATATAAATCAACATAATCCATTTTAAGCCTTGATAAAGATGCATCTATTGCATTAAATATATATTTTCTAGATAAACCTTTTTGATTGGGGTTTTTACCCATAGGATTATAAACTTTTGTTGCTAATACTATTTCATCTCTATTTGACATTTCTCTAAGGAGTTGACCTGTTACTTTTTCACAAGAACCATTAGAATATATGTCCGCAGTATCAAAAAAATTTATTCCAGACTCTAGAGCATGTTTAAAAACTGGAGTTGCCTCTTTTTTTCCTAAAGCATAATTTCTCCAACCTTTTTGCATTGCAAACATCATTGTCCCAAAACAGATTTTAGATACTTTAAGACCTGATTTACCTAAACGAACATATTGCATTATATCTCCTTAAATAATTGTAAGAGTAATATTCTACTTTTATTTTATTGTATGCGTCAATTTCATATAATAACTATTAGCAAAATTATATTTATAAAATCATATAAAATGATGCATTTGTTACCTAATAATTATATTCTATACTTAAATAAAATTAGAAGGATGGATTATGTTTTTTTATAGAATTGCTTTTATTCTTTTTTTGTTGATTAATTTTTCATATGCAAATGATTTATTAAAATATGAACAAAAAAGTAAAAGTGCTATTAAAGAATTATCTATTAGTTTACAAAAGTCTCTAAAATCAGTTCTTAAAGAATCAGGTCCAATTGTAGCAATAGAATATTGTAATATTGCTGCTTTAGCAATTACAAGTGATACATCAAATTTCAATAAAATCTCGATAAAGCGTACTAGTTTAAAATTAAGAAATAAAAGTAATAAACCAGATAAATGGGAAATAGATGTTTTAAATAGTTTTGAAAAAAGAAAAAATAGTGGAGAAGAAATTTCAACTCTTAATTATCAGAATATTTATACAGAAAATAATGAAATTTTTTATAGATATATGAAAGCTATACCAACGGTTAAAGCCTGCTTAACTTGCCATGGTTCAAATAGAAATCCAAAAGTAGTTATTAAACTTTCCGAATTATATCCAGATGATAGTGCTTATAATTATGTAATAGGTGAAATTAGAGGAGCTTTTTCTGTTAAAATACCTATATCTAACTAAAGTGATTGAATTATGATACCTATTTATGATGATAATCCCGCATTAGGAAAACCTCTAATAGTAGTTACCACAATAGTTATGTGCGTGATGATTTGGTTTTGGCAGACTGGTTTAGGTTATCAAGAAAGTAATGAAATAATATTAAGTTTTGGATTAACTCCAGCAGCATTTCTTGGAAATATGGAGCAAGTTGGTCCATTAATTTCTTTTTTTACATTATTTACATCTATGTTTTTGCATGGAGGCTTTATGCATTTAGCTGGAAATATGCTTTATCTCTGGATATTTGGAGATAATATAGAAGGGGCTTTAGGGCATATACGCTTCATTATTTTTTATTTAACCTGTGGATTAGTTGCAGCATTTGCTCAAATCATATCAGCTCCAGATAGTACTATTCCTATGATTGGAGCTAGTGGAGCAGTTTCTGGTGTTTTAGGAGCCTATTTAATTTTTTATCCACAAGCAAGAATTAGAACTTTTGTATTTTTAGGAATATTTATTACTTTTCTTAGACTTCCAGCTATTTTATTACTAGGTGTTTGGATTTTAGGGCAAATTGTTAGTGCTAGTATTGCTAACCCAGGTTCTCCAGGAGTAGCATGGTTTGCTCATTTAGGAGGTTTTTTTGCTGGAATGGTACTTGGTCCTATATTAAAAAAGCCTAACATTAGTATTTTTCAGAAGGCTAGGACTAAAGTTAAAGAAAAACCTATTAGGATTCGTTTCCGTAAATAATTATTTTATTCATAGAATTCTTGTTTATCAGGAATTCTGGTAAAAGCTATTCTTGTTCCAGAAAAAGATTTTATTTTATTAGGTAATCCTCCTAATGTTATACTATCTCTGCCAAAACGAGTATTAATGTTATCCATAGTCTTTGAAAGTGTTTCAAAACGATTTATATTTAGAGTAATTTTTTTATTAGAATCTTGAAATAATTCAGGGTGTAAATCAGATTTTTTTTTAAGATTATATAATGTTATACTTATTTTTTTTATTTGCTTAAATTTCTGTTTTTTAGTCAATTGATTCCATATTTTTGTAGCTTCTTCCTGTAATTTCTTATTATCACAAGCTCTATAAAACTTACTTTTACCTCCTAGTCTTATATTTTTTTCTGTCCTTATACTAAGAGATAAACAGCTACAATAGTATTCCATTCTTCTTAATCGACTAGCTGCTTTTAATAATAAACGTAGCATAACTTTTTTAGCTAATTCTATGAGTCTCCATTTAGGTTCTAATACATGACTATGTCCTATAGTTTTTCTTTTTGTTTTTATATCTGCAATTTCTTTTCCTCTTAACATATACCAGAACTTTTCTCCTTGAACGTTACCCCAAATCTTTCTCATATGCTTAGGAGATATATTATATAGCTCCTGGATAGATAAAATTCCTGACTTATTTAATCGGTATTCCATTGCTTTACCTATTCCTGTAAGGTCAGAAAGTTTAAAGTGTTTAATACGTTCTGGAATATCTTTACTATAAAGCACCTGTAATCCATTGGGTTTTTCTAAATTGCTAGCCGTTTTTGCTAGAAACCTATTAGGTGCAATACCTATGGAGCAACGTATATATTGTCCTACATTATTTTGTATACCTATTTTAATATTATTTGCAATTTTGCGTGCTTCTTTTTCATTTTTTTGACTACCTATTAATTTACATGCAACTTCATCTATAGAGGAAATGATTTCTATTGGGATATGCTTATCTATTTCTGCTAGTATTATATGATGATATTTAACATAGTTTTCGTGGTTAGCTTGAACGCAGATTAATTCAGGACATATTTTTTTTGCTTCGTAAATCATTGTTCCAGTTTTAACGCCATAAGCTTTGGCTTCATAGCTTGCGGCTATGGCACATGTTGCATCAGTCATTGTTGGAACTATTGCAACTGGCTTGCTCTGTAATTTTGGCTGTAGCTGCTGTTCAACGCTTGCAAAATAGCTATTTAGGTCTAAGTAAAGCCAATTTAATTCCATGTCATCACCTGATATTTGTTCATGTTTTGTTCTAATTAATTGCGTCTCTAAAGTCAATATTATTATTAAAGTTTAATGAGATAGTTTAAAAATATTAACAGTAGCAGTAGGTAAGTGATTCGAGGAATAAATAATGTTATTTAGTTCATCTAGGTTTGGTTTTTCTCCATATTTAACATTAAGTGTATGAGATAAAATTCCACTAGTAATTAATATAGTATTAATATTAACAGAATTTCCTCCCAAAATATCTGTTTCCAATCCATCCCCAACAATTGAAATATTAGCTAGATTGATACTTGGAGATAGTTTTTTTAAATGACTTAAAGCTTTATTGAAAACATTTTTGTACGGCTTTCCAAATTGTACAATATTTCCACCCAAATTTTTATAGACTTCAGCAATAGCTCCCGCGCAAATTATTTTTTTTCCTGTTTGTCTTACAACAATTTTATCAGGGTTTGCACATATCATAGTTAATTGATTATCCAAGCATTCTTTTAATTCAGAGAAATATAATTCCAAGTTATCGTTGAAATTACGGGGGCCTGTTATAAGAACAAAATCTGCATTTTGAGGAGATATTGTCTCTTTAAATTTAGTATTTTCAAGAAGATCGTTGTCTTCTTTTAATCCTATAAAATAATATTTAGTTCCAATAACTAAATTTTTATTAGTTATCAGTTCATTTCTGCATACATCTCCAGAAGATATAATTTTATCATATAAGTTTGGTTGGATGCCAATATTTTCTAATTTTTTAGCAACTATTTTAGACTTTCTTGGTGCGTTAGATAGTAGAATTATAGGAATATTTTTTTTCTTAAGGTTTTGTAAAGTTTTTAATGCCTCTGGATAAACTTCAATTCCATCCCATAACACTCCCCAGATATCTAAAATAAGCCCTTCACAGTTATCAATCATAAAGTCTAAATCATTATAAAAGGGAATATTAGTATTACTATTCATTTGGATAATAGCCTTTTGAAATTTCATGAGCTTTACTGCCTATAATACTAGTTATATTAATTTTTTTATTTTTTATATTCAATTCTTCAACAATTTCTTTAATTAAGTTTGGGCCATTAAATACTAAGCCAGTGTATAGTTGTAAAATACTAGCTCCAGCTAGCATTTTCATATAAGCATCATCAGCATTTGTAATTCCGCCAATACCAATAAATCTAATATTATTTTTAGCATGAAGATAAGCTTTAGCTAGAATTTTTGTTGATTGAGAATTAAGAGGTGTGCCGGAAAGTCCTCCATTTTCATTCTTATGCATAGATTTTAATTTTAAAGATCTATCAATTGTAGTATTAGAAATACAAATTGCATCAATATTATATTCTAATGATGTATCAATAATATTTTTTAATTCTGTATCATTTAAATCTGGAGAAATTTTTAACCAAATTTGTAATGATTTACCTTTATGATCTTCTATTATTTTTCTCTCATTATTTATATTATTTAATAATTTTGGAAGTAACGCACTAGTTTGAATGTTTCTTAAACCTGGTGTATTAGGCGAAGAAATATTAATAGTGATCCAATCTGCAAATGTTCCAAGACTTTTAGTCAATTTTATATAATCATTTATTTGATTAGTTGTTTCTTTATTACAACCTATGTTTATTCCAAGAGGTACATTAGAGTTAAAATTTTCTAAGCGTTTTTTTACATATTCTAGGCCTTTACTGGGAAAACCTAGTCTATTTATTATAGCATTATCTTTAGAAAGTCTGAAAACCCTAGGTTTTGAATTTCCTGTTTGTAATTTAGGAGTAATAGTACCTATTTCTGTATGAGATAGACCTAATTTATCAATTTGGTGAAAGACTTCACCGTCTTTGTCAAAGCCAGCGGCAAGACCAATTGGGTGCTGAAAGTTAATATTACCTAATTTTACATTTAGATTTTTATAATTATTTAAAGAATTATTAAAAACCAAACCTTTATTGATTAGTTTGAGAGTAATACTGTGTGCAAGTTCGGGCGGTAAATTATGTAAAAAATACTTTAATAAAAGGTGATTTAAATATTTCATTTTTTGCTTTCTATTGAAAGATTTAATAAATTATATAATTTTTTAATTTATATAACTATAAATATTTATAAATATATTCATATATACTTGCATTAATTAATGAAAATGAATATATTACTGCGCTTTCCTAATAAATTAGTTAAAATATTATTTTAAGGATTGCAGATGTTAAAACAAAAAAAGAATACTGATAAAGTAGGAGTAATAATGGGGAGTCAATCTGATTGGGATACCATGAAGATGACTGTAAAAGTTTTAGATAAATTATCTGTTCCTTATGAAGTCAATATTGTTTCTGCCCATAGAACACCTGAAAGACTCTATAATTATGCTAAGTCCGCTAAAAATAAAAATATAAAAGTTATTATAGCTGGAGCTGGTGGGGCGGCACATCTACCAGGTATGATTGCATCATTAACTCATATTCCTGTATTTGGAGTTCCAATTCTGAGTAAAGCATTAAGTGGAATGGATAGTTTATTGTCCATTGTTCAAATGCCATCAGGCATACCTGTTGGAACATTGGCAATTGGTGATTCTGGTGCTTGTAATGCAGGGATCATGGCAGCTCAAATACTAGCTTTAAATAATAAAAATATAGAAAGAAAAGTGAAAAATTATAGATTAAAGCAAACCAAATCTGTGAATGAAGAACCGGAAATCTAAATTGAAAAATAAAATATTAGGTATAATTGGAGGAGGTCAATTAGGAAGAATGACTGCATTAGCAGCAGCAAAATATGGTATAGAATGCCATGTTTTTGATCCTGATCATGACGCACCGGCTTTTCAAGTTTGCTCAAAATCATTTATTAATGATTATAAAGATTTAAAAGCAATAGAAGAATTTTCTTCAGGAGTAGATGCTGTTCTTTATGAATTTGAAAATATACCTCTAAGTTCTGCAAAACACATTGAAAAATTTTCTTTGTTAAGACCCTCTTCTTTTATTCTTTCAGTTTCACAAGATAGGTTAGTAGAAAAAAAATTTTTATGTGAAAAAGCTAAAGTAAAAACTGCAAAATTTTATGAATGTAGTTCTTATGAAAATTTAGAAAGTTCTTTTAATGAAATTAAAGGTTTATCTGTATTGAAGACTCGTCGTTTTGGATATGATGGCAAGGGTCAAATAAAATTAGATGATCATGCAAATTTAAAAAAAGTATGGGAATCAATTGGAAGTGATGAGTTAATATTAGAAGAGTTTGTTCCATTTAAAAGAGAATTAAGCATTATTATAGCCAGAGATTATAGTGGTAAAGTTAAACTCTATGATATCGTAGAAAATAAACATAAAAATCATATTTTAGATCAAACAATTGCTCCAGCACCAAATATATCTAATGACTCCAAAAATAAAGCAAAATCAATAGCAATAAAAATTGCAACAGAACTAGGTTTAGTAGGTCTTTTGGCTATAGAATTATTTGAGCTTAATGATGGGGAATTATTAGTTAATGAAATTGCCCCACGTCCACATAATTCTGGTCATTGGACTATGGATGGGTGTGTGACGGATCAATTTGAGCAAGCAGTTCGTGCAACTATGGGTATAGAATTAGGTAGTACTGAAATATTATATAATGTAATTATGCAAAATTTAATAGGTAAAGATATTTTTCTAGTAGATAAATATATCAATGATCCTCATTGTAGAGTACATAATTATGGTAAAAAAGAAGTTCGATCAGGAAGAAAAATGGGACATATTAATCATATAAAGATTTGATATTTTAAATTTTTATAGATTTTAATTCTTTAATTGTAGTAATTAATTTATTTGAAATATTTAAATTAGATATTTTACCTTTTATTGTAGCTGATTGTTTACCAAATTTAAGAACTTCATCAATTCTTCTGTTACAAAATAGCTTAGTTTCGTGAAAATTTTTATCTTTATCATTAAACCAACATAGTATAGTAGAAAGGTATACCCAGGATAATAAAAGTCTTTTAGTATAGTAATTATAATCTGTAGAATTATCGCCTGCGGCTCTCCAAATTAAATCTGCCGTATTCCATAGGTTTTTTAATGACTCTATGGGAGTTGCTGTTCCACTAACAAATATATGTTTTATAGCATCTTTATTTTTTTGAAATATTTCTAATCTAGTAATAACGCCATTATATATTTTATCTCTAATCCTAATATTATCAGTCTTAGTCTTATTGAGTAATTTTATCATTTCTTTATCTACTTCATAAAAGAATAATTCTTTTAATTCATATAATCCTTCAGGAAATAGTCTACCTAAGTCACCTTCTGATAGATTACAATCTTTTGCTGCTTTGATGAGCATTTTTTTATTGAAACCATAATTTTTAATCTCTTTCAAAGATTTTTTTAGTATTTTAATTCTTTGTTTTTCAAATTTTATTTTTTCATTACTCATCTTGATTTATCCAATGTCTTGCTTCACTTACAAATTGTAATGATGATAAATCTGTCATTCTATGAGGGTATAGTATACCTAATAAATGGTCACATTCATGTTGTACAACTCTGGCATCAAATCCTTCAGCAATAGTTTCTATTTTTTTTCCGTCAAGACCTAGACCTGAATACTTTATTTTATTTGGACGAACTACTTGTCCTCTAAGACCTGGAATAGATAAACATCCCTCCCAATCAATACTTGTTTCATCCGTTAAGGCTTCAATTTTAGGGTTAATTAATGCTGTTAAAATTGGTTTTTTATTTTCACTAGAAGAAGTTTCAAAAATAACAACTTGAAGAGAAACATGAACTTGAGGGGCGGCTAAGCCTACACCTGAACCTCCTAAGTCAGAAAGTGTTTCTAGCATATCACTCACTAATTGTTTAATTTCAGGTGTAGTAGGATCCTCAACTTTTTTTGCTTTTTTTAAAAGTACTGGGTGTCCCATTTTAGCAATTTTTAATATAGCCATAATATTTTTACCAATTTAATATTCTTTTATATAAAAAATAAATTTCTTATTACTTCACTTATACTTTTTCTTATGTTAATACCACACTTTATATTGATAATAATATATATTATTATTAAAATTAATGTAAGGCGAGGAGTTAGAAGTGCAAGTAATAGTTAGAGATAATAACGTAGATCAAGCTTTAAAAGTGCTTAAGAAAAAAATGCAAAGAGAAGGCATGTATAGAGAAATGAAAAAGGGTAGATCCTTTGAAAAGCCTTCAGAAAAAAAAGCTAGAGAAAAAGCAGAAGCAGTAAGAAGATGGAGAAAATTACAAAGAAAGAAAGAAATGACTGAAGAATAGTTTTACTTGTTAATTTACTACGTTTTTAATTCTTTTATTCTCATATAAATTTTCTAAATTATCACAAATAAACTTAAAACGTCTTTCCCATAATTGACTGCTCCATGCAGAAGAGTGAGGAGAAAAAGTAATATTTTTTAATTTATGCAAAGGAAATTTAGAAGGATATAATTTTTTTGTCATATCGTTCTTTGGGTAATTATACCATACATCAATAACAGCTCCTCTTATGATCTTATTTTTTAAGGCATTATATAGATCTTCCTCATTAATTATTGGACCTCTAGCAATATTTATAATTACTGAATTTTTATTCATTTTTTTCATTAAATTTAAATTTATTAGATCTTTGGTTTCGTCATTTAGCGGACAAGCAACTATGAGGTAATCAAATTTATTTATTTCATTTTTTATATTTTTCATAGAAATAAAATTTATATAGCTATTAGATTTATATTTATTTGTGTTTCTTACTAATGCTGATATCTTCATTTGAAAAGATCTAGCTCTTTTCGTAATTTCTTTTCCTATATGCCCATAACCAATTAATCCGAGCCTTTTATTAAATAGTTCCCCATGAAATGAAGAACTTGCAAAATACCCATTCCAATTTCCTTTTTTTAATTGTGCATCCATTTTATTTAGATTTATTTCTGCTTCTAACATAGAAAGTAAACAATATTCTGCAATTGGAACTTCATGTTCAAATGTATTACTTACTTTGCAACCCTTTGGAACAGACTCAAAGTGAATATTATCAAATCCTGCGGCAGGTATTTGTATTAGTTTTAATTTAGGAGCATTTATCTTTTTATTTGGCCAGCGAGTGGTTATAAAAACATCTGCATCTAATAATTCTTTTGATAGTTCTCCCGGCTTTTTTGCCACATTAATAATGTTGTAATTTGACAAGACTCCTTTGGATTTAAAATTATTTTCTAGATATTTTTTAAAATCTATATCTAAACCACCAGGTATAACTATTTTAAGTTTTTTTTTAGTCATTTTTTTCCTAAATCTATTATATAAATTGTTATATATATAATAAATTGAATTTTGTAAAAGTATTGTTAGGAGGTACTAAATGATAGTAGAGCAGATATGGACGGGAAATGCTTATAGAAACTATAATTATTTAATTGCTTGCCCTCATACTGGAGAAGCTATTGCTATAGATCCATTAGAGTCTCAGATGTGTTATGATAAAGCAAAAGCAAAAGGCTGGAATATAACAAAAATACTTAATACGCATGAACATGGAGATCATACTGGTGGTAATATAAATTTGGTTAAACTTACTGGAGCAGAAGTAATGGCACATGAAGGTGCATCTACTAATATTCCAGGAATGACAATAGGACTATCAGAGGGAGATATATTAAAAATTGGCAAAGAAGTTGAATTAGAAGTTTTAGACACTCCTGGTCATACGATGACTCACATATGTCTATTATCTAAGACTGATAACCCAGCTTTAATTTCTGGCGATACTTTATTCAATGCAGGTGCAGGTAATTGCCACAACGGAGGACATCCAGAGGAACTTTATGAAACATTTAATAAAAAATTTTATAATTTACCAGATACAACTTTGATATATCCAGGGCATGATTATTTAAAAAATAATTTAGAATTTACTTTAGATAGAGAACCTAATAACAAACAAGCTCTAAAATTATTGAATTCTATTAAAAATTCAGAAGCTGGTAGTGTAATAACAAACTTAAAAATGGAGAATGATATCAATACTTTTTTTAGGCTTTCTAATAGCACTTTAATTGATAAATTAAGAGAGGATTTTCCACAATTATCTAGTAATCCATCACAAAAGGAAGTTTTTTTATTGCTTAGAAAGTTAAGAAACAAGTGGTAGTATAAATTCTGCTATAGTTACAACGGAATAAAAATGGAAAGATCATTTAAAAAAGAAATAGAAGCTTTAAAACTTGGTGAAGGCGATGTATTTGAGGGTGAAGGAATACTAGCTGTAACAAAAGCACTATTGCAGTCAGGGGTTTCTTATGTTGGAGGCTACCAAGGCTCACCTGTTTCAAATTTACTAGATGTAATGGTTCAAGCGAAGGATTATATGAAGGAACTAGGTGTTCATGTTGAAGCATGTGCTAATGAGTCTTCTGCTGCAGCAATGCTAGGCGCCTCAATAAATTATCCTGTAAGAGGAGCAGTTACATGGAAGTCAATAGTTGGAACTAATGTTGCCTCAGATGCATTATCTCACTTATCCTCGGTAGGAGTTCTTGGAGGGGCATTAATTATAATTGGAGAAGACTACGGTGAAGGATCTAGTATTATTCAAGAAAGAACGCACGGAGTAGCTTTGAAATCAACTATTTGGCTTATGGATCCAAGGCCAAATTTAGAAGTAATAGTAAGGACTGTTCATAAATCATTTGAGCTTTCAGAGTATTCTCATACACCGGTTATGATGCAACTAAGAATTAGAACTTGTCACTTACAGGGTAAATTTATTTCAAAAAAAAATGTTAAACCTAAAATTTCTAATGCAAATAAAGTCAGCGAAGTAGCTCCCCATAATTATGATTTAATAGCACACCCTCCAAGTACTTATGCTCAGGAGAAACTTAAATATGGACAAAGAGCAAAATTAGCAAAGAAGTTTATATCTAATAATTCTTTAAATGAATTTTTTACAGGTGAAGTTAAAGAAATTGGATTAATTGTTCAAGGAGGCCTTTATAATAATTTAATCTCTGCTTTAAAAGAAATGAATATGTCTGATAGTTTAGGGAATTCTAAAATATCAATTTATGTTCTTAACATTGTACATCCTTTAATTCCAAAGGAAGTAATATCTTTCGCTAAAAACTTTAAAGCCCTCTTAGTAATTGAAGAAGGACAACCTCAATATATAGAGCAAGAGTTAGGTTTGTTATTTCATAAGGAAAAAATAGAAGTTAACTTGGCTGGTAAAGATTTATTGCCTATGGCAGGAGAGTATACTTCTGAAGTAATACATAAAGGAGTATATAATTTTATTAAACAGTATGTTCCTAATTTTTCTAATTTGTCTAATTTAGATTATAATACAGAAATAGATCAATTAAGAGAAAAAGCATCCTTTTCACTGGGAGAAGTTGTTCCGCCTAGACCTCCGGGATTTTGCACTGGCTGCCCTGAAAGACCATTTTTTTCTGCATTAAAAATGATAGAAAAGGATACTGGTAAAATTCATATTTCAACAGACATTGGATGTCATTCTTTTGCGACTTTCCCTCCTTTTTCCTTTGGTCAGTCTATTTTAGGTTATGGTATGAGTCTAGCAGCAAGTGCAGGGGTGCAGAGCTTTTCTTCAAAAAGGCCAATTGCGATAATGGGCGATGGAGGCTTTTGGCATAATGGATTATTAAGCGGAGTAGCATCTAGATTGTTAAACAATTCTGATGGAATTTTAGTAATCCTTCAAAATGGATATACTTCAGCGACTGGAACACAAGATCTTATTTCAACTCCTCAATCAGAAAATAGAAAAATTGCAGCTTCTACGAGTTCTACTAATACAGATAAAACAATAGAAAAAGCTTTAGAGGGGTTAGGTGTTAAATGGTTGAAAACTGTCCATACTTATGAAGTTGGTGCTGTAAAAAAAGTTTTAAATGAGGCTATTGAAAGTTCTTTTAATGGGCTGAAAGTAATTATCGCAGAAGGCGAATGTCAGTTAGAAAGACAAAGAAGATTAAAGCCTATTAAAAATAAAGCTTTAAAAATGAAAAAACGATTTGTTAGAGTAAAATATGGTGTTGATGAAGATACATGTACAGGGGATCATTCGTGTATAAGGCTGTCCGGTTGTCCAACTCTTACCGTTAAGCCAGCTAATGATCCTCTCAAAATAGATCCTGTTGCACATGTTACTGATGGTTGTGTTGGATGTGGTTTATGCGGAGAAAATGCAATAGAAGCAACATTATGTCCTTCTTTCTACAAGGCTAAAATAATAAATAACCCGAATATAAGCGAGAGATCAATTGCTTGGGTAAGAAATAAAGTGATCGGCCTCTTAACTTGAGTGATTATAAAACAATATCAATATTGATTACTGCTTTAGGAGGAGAAGGTGGTGGCACATTAATGAATTGGATACTAGAATGTGCTAGAAATCAAAAACTATTTGTGCAAGGAACTTCTGTTCCTGGTGTAGCACAAAGAACAGGTAGTACGAGCTATTACATAGAAATATGTGATAGAAATTTCCATAATGAGAAAGAACCTATCTTATCATTATACCCTAAACCAGGAAGAGTCGATATTGTGATTGCTAGTGAATTGCTTGAAGCTGCTCGAGTATTAGAAAAAGGGTATGTGAATCCGGATAGTACAACTTTAATTACATCTTCAAGCAGAATATTTACCAATTTAGAAAAATCTCATTTAGCAGATGGAAGATTTGATCAGGAAAAAATACTTAAAACCTGTAAAAATATGTCTAAAAATTTTATATGTTTGGATTTAAATACTATAGCTTCAGATCATTCAACAATAGTATCTGCAACCATGTTTGGGGCTTTAGCTGGTTCAGGAGCTTTACCGTGGAAAAAAAATATTTGTGAAAATATTTTTCAAGATAATATTTTTGGAAAAAATAGCTTATTAGGGTTTAATTTTGCCTATGAGCAAGTAAAAGCTAATTCCAAAGGTATCGCTGCAAATAAAAAAAATATAAAGATAAATGAAGAAAATATAATAAATAAAATTAATGATTCTTTCTCTGATGGATTTGCAAATATAGTTAAAATTGGAAAAGAAAGATGTTTTGATTATCAAAATAACAAATATTCAGAATTATTTTTAAAAAGAGTTCAAAAAATTTTACTAGTAATAAATAAAGAAGACCCTAAAAAAGTAGCTGTTGCAGAAAATATAATTAGACGTTTAGCTTTATGGATGACCTATGAAGATATACCAAGGGTAGCTCAATTAAAAATAAAGCCAGATAGGTTTAAAAAAATTAAAAAAGAAATAAATATAAAATCAAATCAAATACTTCTTATACAAGATATTTTTAAACCAGGAATAAATGAAATAGCAGCTATGCTTCCAAATAAGATTGGAAAATGGTTTATTAAAAATAAAAAAATAGTTAGTTATTTACCTTTTATTGGTAAAGGTATGAAAATAAATTCTTTAACTATTTTTGGATTTATTGTTCTGAAATTTTTATCTTCATTTCGATATATTAGACCTATTTCTCTCAGATATAAAGAAGAGCAGAGAAATATTGATATATGGATTGATAATATAATTTTATCTTTAAATAAATCTATATCATTTACAGAGGGATTAGCAGATATGCCTCAGATATTAAAGGGATATGGTGATACTTGGGATAGAGGTATAAAAAAATATAATAAAATTAACGATGCATTAATAAAAAATAAATTAAATAATATAGTTGAAAAAGATGGGCTTATATTGAAAGAAGCAATTTTAATTTCGATGAACGATATTGAAACAGAGAAATTAGATATTTTCCTCCAAAATAACTTATAGTTTATAAATATCTAATCTAAAGCTTGAACTATTTTTTCTAACATTTTTTTTGCATCATCAAAAAGCATCATAGTATTTTCATTA
>PTKH01000010.1 GCA_002937655.1 Alphaproteobacteria bacterium MarineAlpha9_Bin3
GGTCGAAGGCGCGCCCCTGCTAAGGGTGTAAACGGGAAACCGTTTCGAGGGTTCGAATCCCTTCGTGTCCGCCATTAAATAGGTAAAAAATAATTTATATGAAATATTTACTTAATATATTTTTAATACTAATTTTTTCTCATTCTACATGGGCGGATGATATTAGCTCTAATGGTTTGATATGTGAAATAGAACAAAAGGAATCAAAAAGAGCACCAAATAAAAAATTAATATATCATTTTGATGTTGGAAATGTTTATGCTGTTCAAGTTTCTAAGCAAAATTCCCCAATTACAATTAATAAAATTTTAGTTTCAGAATATAGATATGATAATGAAAAAATTTATTGGGAAGGCGAGAATCCTGCAAAAACTATAAAATATTATGCTGAAGTAAATAGATTAAATCATATTTTACAACTTGAATATTTCTTTGTCTCAGGTTCAAAGACTGAAGATAGTACAAATAAAACAATGTACTGTAATCTACTAAATTGGAATGAAATTGAAGCGTCCTTAAATAAATAAAGCCTATATAAATACATATTGTATTTAAATATTGCTTATAAAATTTTAATAAGTTATTTTAATTAAATAATATGAGAGTGATACTTACTCTCATATTTATAGATTTAATTAATTTGAACTTAGGGGATAGAATTAATTAATAAATTTTTTAAAATTAATTAACTTAACATAGGGAAGTACAATGAATAAAATCAAATATATATTAATAACTTTATTCTCATCATTATTTTTTGGTAATGTTGTTTTAGCAGATGGCCATAGTGGATCATTTGATTTTCACACTGGTTGGTCTGGAGATGTTACAGCTATGCAAGTAGCTGAAGGACATATAATGGGGACAGGAAATTTTGTAGGTGCAACTTTTAATGATAGCGGTTCTGGTTATCTACATAATGGAGAAGCACAATGTTTTGCTGCTTTTGAAGTTAATAATGGCGTAGGTGAAAACAAAGGATGGTGTGCGTGGGCAGATTCTGACGGTGACAGGCTATATACCAGTTTTGTTGGAGATACTCAAAAAGGTGTGAATACAATTATTGGTGGGACAGGAAAATATACTGGATGGACAGGAACTGGTCCTTGGGCTTGTACTGATACAGGTGTAAACGGATCTAATTATTGTAACCAAACATTAAACTACACTAAACCATAAAAATATTGATTTTGTAATTTATTACTAGTTCAATTACTAAAAAGACCTCAGTAAAATAAATTGAGGTCTTTTTTTATTTTAAAAAACATACATTTTGATATAATTTTAAATTATGAGTTATGGTTCAGAAGAAATTGAAATGAAAAATTATCTTAAAGCAGGTGAAGAACGTGCTTTAAAACTTTCTAATCGTGGTCCTTTAAGGTTTAATAAGGATGGAACCTTGCATAAAGAAATAATAGCTTCCTATTCAGAAAATGGTTTTTATATATTTGAAAAGGTTTTTTCTGATGATGAATTAAATGATTGGGAAAAAGATTATTTAGAAATTTTAGAAAGATTTCCTGTTAGTAGAACATCTAAATTTGATAAGAAGGGAAGGCTTGCTATTGCTTCGGATTGCAAGGCTAATATTTTATATTGGTCCAAACCATTAGCTGATCCATTTGGAGGAACAAATTTAGCAAATGGTAGACATCCAGTTAAGATGATAGAACCAAAACCAAATGAAGATGTTCCAGATGAAATAATATATTTGACTCAGGGTTTTCTTCAATTTTCTGACACATTTTTAAGAGCTTATGGTCATCCTTTATTATTAAAAGTTGCAGAAAATATAAATGGAGAAGACTTTGTACCTTTCACGGAAGGTTATTTTATAAAAGATCCTGGATTAGGTGCATCTGTAGCATGGCATCAAGATGGAACTACACATTGGGATAATCCCAATTGGGATCAATATACCCATGGTTTTAATTTTATGGCTCAGCTATATAAAAGTACACCTGGAAATGGAGTTTGGGTTGTTCCAGGTACTCATAGATTAGGTAAAGTAGATATAAAAAAAAGAGTTAAAGAAGCAGGTACAGAAAGATTACCAGATGCTGTACCTATAGTCTGCGGTCCAGGCGATGTAGCAATTACAAATAGACAAGCTTTGCATGGCTCGTTTGCAAACACTAGTAGTGATAGAAGAGTAACCATAAATTATGGTTTTCATAAAAGGTCATCTGTGTTGAATGTTTTGGGAGGTGGACTACATGGAAGACCTAGAGTTTATGATGAAAAGCATATTATAGAAAGGTCTAGATTAATTCAGTATGCTATAAGTGCCAGAAGTCAAAAGTATCCAAATGAAATACCATATATCTATAAACCTCTTGAAAGAGATAAAAACAAATACATTTGGAATGATCAAGCTAGGAAAGACATAAGAGATTATAGTTTAATGGATATGAGTATATAAAGGTTAATTTTTATCTAAGTAATTTATCTATACTATTATTAACTTCATTAAATGGAATTAAGTTAGGGTCAATACCTCCCCATTTTTTTGAGTCTAATATTATTAATGTTTTTGCATTTGGAGCATATTTTATAGAATTATGTTTGCTAAATAATGAAATTAACTTTGTGTCTGCTAAAGCAAACATGTGGCCAGTTCCAGAATCATTAGCTATGGCAACATTAATTCTTTGAGCTAATGCTATTACAAGAATAGGTCCTTTTAGTCCACTTTCTATTGCCTCATCTGTCCATTCTGGAAAAAGCGCCTTAGGTACTTCTTTTTTGATTATATCTAACAGATCTTTTTCGTTAGGACCTAAGAATAATACTGGTATTCTATTATTCTCAACTTGTTTTTGTGCTAATTTAATAAAATTCCTTAAAGGCCAAATTTTACTTGTATCTCCAGCGCCAGGTGCAATCCCTACATATATATTACCTTGAGGTAGGAGTTTTTTAGATAATTGAATAAATTTATCTTCTAGAACAATATTATCCTTAAAATATTTAATTTGATTGTTATTTATCAATTTTATAAAGATATTTAATCTATCGTTTAAAGAAGAATCTTTGATTGAAAAATTATTTGGCTTTATATCAGAGAATATCCACTTAGCAGTTGCAGATAAAAATACTTTATGTTTTATTTTTTTAAGTATTAATGTGGGTAATACAACTGTTTGTGTGTCAATTATAACATCATATTCCTTTTGAATAGGGCTAGATTTTATAATTTCTTTTAATGGATTTACTCCAATTTTTATGTCATCAATTACCTCATCTATTAACTTATTGATTAATGGTTTTAAAGTATATGAATACTCTGTCTTTCCTTGCCCTGCTAACCATGTAATTTTACAATTAGGAAAGTTATATCTCAAGTTTTGTATAAAACGTAATTTATATAAAGCATCACCTATTGCTTCACCTCCAGAATATACTAATATATTTTCATATTTATTTTTCATATAATTTCTACCTTTTTTTATATGATTATAATATAAAGCCTTATATGGAAATCTTTTTTAATGTTAATTAAATATATAAAGGTATAAATGATGTCAGATCAAATAAATGTTCCAATTTCTCCGGGTGAATTAGTAGATAAAATAACTATTCTTGAAATTAAAAAGAAATTTATTAAAGATGATAATAAGTTAAAAAATATAAATCATGAATATACTTTGTTGATGAAAATATATGAAGATCAAATTTCTATTAATAATGGTGTAAATGAATTAAAGAATAAATTAAAAGAAATTAATTTAGAACTATGGAAAATAGAAGATGAAATAAGAGATTGCGAGAGGGACAAATCTTTTTCTAATGTTTTTATTGAATTAGCAAGATCAGTTTATTTCACAAATGATAAAAGATCCAAAGTTAAATTAGAAATCAATTTATTATTAAATTCAAATTTAGTAGAAGAAAAATCATACAAGGATTATGAATAATTTTTGATCAATTAATAGATAGTTTAGGCCTTTGGTCTGAAGTAATTTCTAAAAATAAAAATTTAGAAAAAAAACCTGCATTATTTTTAGATAGAGATGGAACTATAGTAAAAGAAGAAGAATATCTTCATGAGCCATTAAAAATAAAAATTAATAACAATATTAGCTCTTTAATAAATGCTTGTAATTTAATTAATATTCCTGTGATTGAGATTACTAATCAATCAGGAATAGGGAGAGGAATATATAATTGGAATAATTTTAATGAAACAGAAAAAGAAATAAGAAAAAAATTATCGAGTAATAATGCTCATATTAATATGCTTTGTGCATGTGCATTTCATCACGAAGGAAAAAATAAGTATAAAATTAAAAATCATTCCTGGAGAAAGCCAAATCCAGGCATGATTGAAGAGGCTACTAATATATTTAATATTAATATAGATAAATCGTGGATTATTGGAGATAACATTTCAGATCTTAAAGCTGGAATAAATGCAGGAATAAAAGGTGGTATTTTATACAATAATTCAGATAAAAGTTTTATGCCTAAAAATCATTTTATTTTAAAATATGCCAATAAAAATCAAGATTTAAAATGGTTACTTGAAGAATTTAAGTTATAGCTTTTTTGAAAATTTTTGGATCTATATTAGATCCAGACAAAACTGCTATGAGTGTTCTATTTTTTACTTCTGTTTTTTTATTTAAAATAGCAGCAAGTGCTACAGCTCCTCCTGGTTCTAGAATAAGCCCTAAATTATGATAAGCATATTTTATAGCATTTAATACTTGATTATCAGTAACAGTTAAGCCTCTTTTAAGAAGATTTTTATTTATATCAAATGTAATTTTTCCCGGCATATTAGCGAGAAGTGAATCACAAATAGAGTAATTATTCACATTGTTTTTAAAGATCTTTTTATATTTTATGGATTTTGAATAATCTGAAAATTTATTGGGTTCAACAGCGTATAAATTAATGTTTTTATATTTATTTTTTAGAATTATAGAAATTCCTGAAATTAATCCACCGCCTCCAGTAGGTACTAATACTTTATCTGGTTTTAAACCATATCCTTTAATTTGATCTATTATTTCCAGGCCTATAGTTCCTTGCCCTGCAATAACATTTTTATCATCATAAGGTGGTATTATTATTAGGTTTTTACTTTCTGCTATACTTCTTCCTATTTCTTCTCTATTTTCTGTTTTTCTATTATAAAAAATTATATTAGCACCTCGAGACTTAGTACCTTGTATTTTAATTTTTGGAGCATCTTTAGGCATTACAATTGTGGCTTTAATTTTAAATATTTTAGCCGCTTCTGCTACTCCCTGTGCATGATTTCCTGATGACCATGCAAGTATACCGTTAGTATCATCACTGTTAATGGATTGATAAATTTTATTGAATGCTCCCCTAATTTTAAATGAACCTGTTCTTTGAATTGACTCAGCTTTATAGAATATTTTAGCTTCAAATTTATTACTAAGATAATGATCATATATTAAAGGGGTATTAACTATATAATTTTTTATGGTATTTTTAGCTCTAATAATATCAGAAAATTTTATAAGGTCATTTTTATACATGCTAAAATAATTCCTTAATATTTACTTTATTTTTTATTGCTGTATCTATAAAAACTTGTTGATAGACTATATAATTTTCTATCACTCTTTGAACATAATTTCTAGTCTCAGTAAAAGGTATTAATTCGATCCAATTAATTACATTTATAGCCTCATCCCTTGGATCACCGTATAATTTAATCCATTTATTTACATTTGTTGGGCCTGCATTATAACTGGCAATAGCTAGTATTAAAGAACCGTTATAATACTCTATAAGTGATTCTAAATATTTAGAACCAATTAAAACATTATATTCTATATCATTGCCTAATTTATTTTTATTATATACAATTCCTAATTTTTTAGCGGTAATTTTAGCAGTACTAGGCATAACTTGTACCAAACCTATGGCTCCTGAGCTGCTTCTAGCATAAGGATAAAATTCACTTTCTTGTTTAGCTATAGCTGTAATTAAAGGATTATTTAAAGTATTAAAGATACCATTATCTGGGTATGGAAATAAATAGTTTTGAAAATTTATATCTATTTTAATTGATTTTTTGCAAGCTCTTATAAATAAATCTGTCCTTTTTTTCTCTTTCAATTTATTAAGAATTAATAACGCTTCATTTTTTGTAACTTTCTCATTAAACAAGCCATTTATAAATCTTATACTGTATTTTTTTTCATTAGCTGAACTTAATAATTTTAAAACATTTAATTTTTTTTGAAATTCTTTGCTAGAGTCTTCGTTTAATATATCATTATTCATTAAACTTAATTTAACTTTTTTATTAAGCTTTGCATTTGATAACAGTCCATAAAATGTAGTGTTATAATTACTGGCAATATCATAGTAAGAGTTAGCTACTTTTATATTATTTTTATATTCATTGGCTTTACCAAGCCAATAATTGGCCCGAGCAATGGAGATTGGCATCTTAACTATATCTCTCATATTCATAAAATGTGTAATAGCTTCTTCTGGTTTTTTCAAATATTCAAGAGATATCCATCCAAGCAACCATTCAGCATTAGCAATATTAGAAACTTTAGTTTGCTTATGATTAATCATCAAATGGTAGGCTTTATCAAATTCTTTTTTATTAAGTAAATTTCTTGTATGCCAATTAATTTCTTTCCACCATATATTTGGATATTTGAGTGGGGCATTATTATTTTTTAAAAAACTTAGTAATAACTGGTGGGAATCATTGGTTAAACCAGAAACTCTTCTCCATTTAATCCTTTCGAATATCAATCCAGGGTCGTTAATAAGTTCTTTGGGAATTATTTTTATAGCATAATCTACACCATACTCTCTCCTAGAAAGTTTTATTTTAGCTTTAGCTAAAATTTGATTATTTTTATTTACTCTTTTGATTTGTCTATATGCACTGCTCCATTTTTTATTCCAAATTAAATTATTTAATCTTTGCACATTAATATTTTCATTAAATAAATTAGAATAATTTTTATAAATAAATATTTCATCATCTTTTTTAAAAATACCTTTTATCCAACTTTCAATTATAATTTTATCTTTATTTTTTTTATCTATCTCTTCTAAATATTTTGCATATTTTATTTTTCCTATATTTGTAATAGGCTTTTTTATTTCAAAAATGTTATACTTATTATTTGATGTCCAACTTATTTCTTCTTCAAGTTTTATATTGATCTTATTTATATCTGGCCAGTTTCGGTATTTTACTATTGTGTCTTTAATAAATTTGTCATCTATTTTATTATTGGATATTTTCAACCAATTTACTAAATCCTCTAAATTATTATTGCTTTTATTTAAAATAGTATTGACTTTATTAAAATTATTATTTTCTATTAACTTTATTATTTGAAGAACTAATTCATTATTATTATGTTTTTGATTATTATTTGCTAATATTTGTTTGGTATGAAGTACAAAAAATAAAGTAAATATGTTACAAAAAAGTATAATATATTTTATTAATATATTTGATGAAATGTACATAGTATAATAAGTATAATTACTTTTTTTGTTAATAGATATAAAAATTATCAAGGATACAAATTATATGGATAATAAATATAAAGGATCATTTGTTGCACTTATAACACCATTTGTGAATGGCGGAATAGATGAATTAGCTTTTCAAAAGTTTATCGAATGGCAAATTTCACAAGGCACTAATGGTCTTGTTCCATGTGGTACAACTGGAGAGTCACCAACATTAAGCCATTCTGAGCATGAAAGGCTTATTGATTTAACTGTTGAAGTATCAAATGGGAAAGTCCCTGTTATGGCAGGTACGGGTTCTAATTCTACAGAAGAGGCAATTAATTTAACAAAATATGCTAAGAAGTCAGGGGCAGATTCGGCTCTTATAGTAATGCCTTATTATAATAAACCTACTCAAGAAGGAATGTATGCACATTTTGAAGCGATTAATAATGCAGTAGATATACCATTATTTATTTATAATATTCCAGGCAGATCAGTAGTAGATATGTCTATCGATACTATGGTAAGATTAGCAAAACTTCCTAATATAATAGGTGTTAAAGATGCTAGTAATGACCCAATTAGACCTACTTTATTAAGAAATGCTTTGAATGGTATAAATTTTATTCAATTTTCTGGTGAGGATCCTTCTCAGTTACCCTTTATGGCATCAGGCGGAGATGGTATAATATCAGTAACTGGTAATGTTGCTCCAAATCTTATGTCTGAATTTCACCAATTATGGAGGGAAGGTAAATTAGAGGAGGCTCGAGTTCTTCAAGAAAAATTAATGCCTTTGCATACATCTTTATTTATTGAAACAAGTCCAGCTCCTGTAAAGTTTGCAGCCTTTGAAAGAGGCCTTAGTAATGCAGAATTAAGATTACCTTTAGTTGAGCCTACAGATACTACAAAAATTATTGTTAAATCTGCTTTAAAGGACTTAAAACTTCATAAAATAGAAATTTGATGACTCCATTAATATTAAATAGGCGCGCTAAAAGAGAATATGAAATCTTAGAAACTTTTGAAGCAGGTATAATCTTATCTGGCCCGGAAGTTAAATCTTTGAGATTAGGAAAGGCAAATATTGGAGATGCTTATGCAGATCCTAAAGATGGAGAAATTTGGTTAATTAATTGTCATATATCAGAATATAATAATGCGCAAAAGGAATTTCATGACTCTCCTACTAGACCAAGAAAACTTTTATTACACAAAAAAGAAATTAGAAAATTACAAGGAAGTGTTCAAAAGCAAGGTTTAACTATAATAGTTTTAAAAATTTATTTTAATATAAAAGGTATTGCTAAAATTAATTTAGGTTTAGGTAGAGGTAAAAAAGATAGAGATAAAAGAGCAGATGAAAAGAGAAGAGATTGGCAAAGACAAAAGCAAAGATTGTTGAGAGTAAAAAATTAAATTAATCTATTAAGTGTATATATACGTAATATGGGTATGAAAAATTTTATAAAATTCTTGTTTTTAGTCATTATGTCTTATTTTACTATTAATAATATTGCAAATGCAAAAAACTTAGTTATAGAGGATACTTTTTTCGAGGATATTAACGGTAAAACTCTTAAATTAAGTGACCTTCCTGGAAAAGTTATTTTAATTGTTAATACGGCTAGTTATTGTGGTTTCACACAACAATATAAGGGTTTGCAGGCATTAACAGAAAAATTTTCTTCTAAAGAGCTATCAATTATAGCTGTTCCTTCAAATGACTTTGGCAGACAAGAACCTGGCAATAATAATGAAATTAAAGATTTTTGTGAAGGTATTTATGGCGTAACATTTCCTATTATGAGCAAACAAAAAGTAATTGGTAAAGAAAAACATGCATTTTATCAATGGATAGAAAACAGTTTTGGCTCTAAAAAACTTCCTAGATGGAATTTTCATAAGTATCTAATAAATAGGAATGGAGAATTACTACATTCTATATCTAGTAGAGTCTCCCCCAGTTCAAATAAGTTTCTAGAAAAGATACATTCAAGCATAAAGTAATTATATTCTATTACTTATAGATTTAATAATTTTGTCAAACATCTCTTTTGTTAACCGGTTTGTATTTATATTATATCTTGAGCAATGATAGCTATTAAACATAATTAAATTATCTTTTATATAATGAATTTTTCCATGTTTAAATTTATTTAAAGAGACTTTTAGGTTAAATACTTTTAATATTTCTTCGTGAGCTATTAATCCAAGTGCTAAAATAATTTCTAATTTTTTCATACTATTGATTTCAGATTTTAAAAATTTACGACAATTTTGTCTTTCTGAACCATTTGGTTTATTTTGGGGGGGAACACATCTAACACTATTTGTTATTCTAGTATTTAAAAGACTAAGGTTGTCGTCATAGACTTCTTTATAAGATCCTAAAGCTAAATTATTTTTAATTAAAGCAGGATATAACGTATTACCTGCATGATCACCTGTGAAAGGTCTACCAGTTTTATTTGCACCTTGTAAGCCAGGAGCGAGACCAACTATTAATATCTTTGAATCTATTGCTCCAAAAGACTTAACTGGAGAATTATACCATGAGGGACATAGTTCTCTATATCTGTTTCTATAATTCTTCAGTCTATCACAAAGTGAGCAATTTTTATTAGGTACAATCATAATTAATTTTTTTTTTATTTATAAATATTATAATAAATAATTTTGTTTATTAAAATTAAAGACTATAAATAATTATGTGCAATAATAATATTTATATATCTATAGGGTCTAACTTAAGGGGCCATATGAATAATCCTAAATATATTATGGATGTAGTTTTTAATAATTTATCTACCCAAGGCCTAAGAGTAAGGTATGCTTCAAAAATATACAAAAGTAAACCATCTCCATCTGGCTTTGGTCCATTATTTTATAATAGAGTGGTTTTAATTAAAACAAATTTAAATCCAACTGATATATTGAAAAGACTTAAAAAAATCGAAAGAATTTATAGTAAAAGGTCATCTCAAAGAAATTCACCTAGAGTACTTGATTTAGACATACTAGATTATAAGGGTGAAATCATAAATAAAAAAAAATATCTTCAAATTCCTCATCCTAACATGTATAGTAGAGACTTTATTTTAAAACCTTTACATGACTTGTCTCCTTACTGGATAGATCCTATAAATGGTAAAAGGATAAAAAGTTTAATATATAATTATAAAAGATCTAATATTTCTATTGCAAAAGCTATATAATAAGTGTTATTTGAGGTTTAGAAATATATATTGTATTATTAAATAAACTAACTTGTAAGGGTTTAAAATGGCTAGAGTTACTGTAGAGGATTGTATTTTAAAGGTAGATAATAGATTTGATTTAATAGTTTTAGCTGCTCATAGAGGCAGAGAAATAACTGCTGGTTCAGAATTAACAGTACCAAGAGATAATGATAAAAATCCTGTTGTTTCTTTAAGAGAAATAGCAGAAGAAACTATCGAAGTATCTGATTTAAAAGAAAGTATGGTAGCTTCCCTACAAACTCAATTATTAGATGATGATCATTCTGATAATGAAGAGGATGATGCTGAAAATGATAATGAAGATGACAATGAAGAAAAAGTTGTTGAAGCAGTAAATCCTTTGGGTAAATTTGGAATTCAAGTACAAGATAGGTATGAAGATATATAAGTAAATATATGGCTTTATTATGGAGTTAAAAAAACTCGATACAAATTTAAATATTAATAATCTTAATTATTATAAAGATATAATTAATAAAGTTAGTAATTATGATCTAAATTTGAAAAAAAATGTTCTTATTCAAGCTATTGACTTTTCTAGAAATAGACACAGTAAGCAAAAAAGAGATTCGGGAGATCCTTATTTTTTTCATCCCTTAGCAGTAGCAAATATTTTAGCTGATTATAAGTTAGATTGGGTGAGTATTATCACAGCATTACTTCATGACACGGTAGAAGATGGTGTTGCTACTAGAGCAGAAATTAGAAAGCTATTTGGTGCAGAGATAGCTAGACTGGTGGATGGTGTCACAAAATTATCTAAAATTGAAGCTCCTCATATGAAATTAAGAGAAGCAGAGAATTTTAGAAAATTATTATTAGCTATGTCCAAAGATATCAGAGTTTTATTAGTAAAGTTAGCAGACAGACTGCATAATATGAGAACTTTAAAGCACATAGAGTCCTCTGAACGAAGGATGAGAATTTCAAAAGAAACTCTAGATGTTTATGCTCCTTTAGCAGCAAGAATAGGTATGCAAAATATGCGTGAGGAATTGGAGGATATTGCATTTGCAGAATTAAATACATCTATAAGAAAATCGTTAAATAAGCGTATACTTTTTTTAAGGAATCAGGACGATCAGTTAGTTAAAAAAATTATTAGAGAAATTAAAAACAAGTTTAAAAAAAACAATAAAATTATTCAAATTCAAGGTAGAGAAAAAAGTATATATTCTATATGGAAAAAAATGCAAAAATCTTCTATTTCATTTGAAAATATTTCGGATATTTATGCTTTTAGAATTATATGTGATGATGTAAATGATTGTTATTCTGCCGTTGGAATTATACATAATATTTGGCCTATGATCCCAGGAAGATTTAAAGATTATATTTCTACTCCTAAGTCAAATGGCTACTCCTCAATACACACAAATGTTATTGGTCCTCTTGGAAGGCCTATAGAAATACAAATAAGAACTAAAAGAATGCATGAATTAAATGAATATGGTGTTGCAGCTCATTGGTATTATAAAGAGAAAAATACTACTCCTATAAAGCTTAATAAAGTAAGTTTAAATTTATTTAAAGAATTTTCTGAAATAATAGGTAATTCTTCAGGTGCTGATGATTTATTGTCACATTCAAAAATGGAAATGTATTCTGACCAAGTTTTTTGTTTTACACCTAAGGGTGAGGTAATAACTATGCCAAAAAGTGCAACCCCTATTGATTTTGCATTTTCTGTTCATTCCAAGTTAGGAGAAACATGTGTAGGTTGTAAAATTAATGGACGTGCAGCACCTTTACAAACAATATTAGCTAATGGAGATCAAGTTGAAATATTAAGATCTAATAGTCAAAGTCCACAACCTAGTTGGCTTAATTATGCAGTAACTGGAAAAGCTAGATCTTATATTAATAAATTTATAAGAAAAAATGATAGGAATGAATTTATTAAATTAGGTAGATCTATTTTAGAAAATAACTTTATATTACAAAATAAACAATTTCATGATAAGTTAGTAGATCCTATTTTGAAGCAATTAGATTATAAAAGTAGAAGATCTCTATATTTTTCTCTTGGTAAAAGTGACATAAATAGCGAAGAGGTATTAAATATTTTATTACCAAAAAAATCTAAAAATAATAAAATTATTAATATTAATAATAAAAAAGATAGAGGCATATCAATAAAGGGTTTAAAGCCAGGAGTAGCTTTGCATATGGCAGAATGTTGCCATCCTTTGTTTGGAGAGAGAATTGTTGGCTTAATGACGGAAGGCAAAGGTATAACAGTACATACATTAGATTGTGTCATTTTAGAGAGATATACTGATAATCCAGAGTTATGGGTAGATTTAACATGGAATAGAAAAAATGCTGAAAATAATATTGGAAGAATAAATGTAACTATTACTAATAAAAGAGGTAGTCTAAATACATTAACTCAAATAATAGCAGATTTTGGAGGAAATATTACTAATTTTCTTGTTAATAAAAGGTCGAATGATTTTTTTCAATTGTCACTAGATATTGAAGTAAACGATGCAAAGCACTTAAATGAAATTATTACGGGCCTTAGGACGAATTTAAGTATTTATGAGGTTAATAGAGCTAAAGAGAATTATAATTAATAAGGTAGTAATTATGTCTATAATTAATGAAGATGAAGTTTTAAAGATATATAAATCAATAGGAGCATTATTAGAAGGGCACTTTATTTTGTCTTCTGGTTTACATAGTAGAATGTATTTGCAATCTGCATTAGTTTTTTCTAATGCTAAAGTTGCAGAATCATTATGTAAAAATTTAGCTGAAAAAATTAAAAACTTTATAGATATTAATTTAATAGATCTAATAGTTTCTCCAGCCATGGGAGGAGTAATTGTTGGTTATGAGTTATCTAGACATCTTGATAAAACTAATATATTTGCAGAACGTAAAGATGGAGTATTTAATATAAGAAGAGGATTCAAAATAAATGCAGGTAGTAAAGTCTTAGTCGTAGAAGATATTGTTACTACTGGTAAGTCTTCTTTAGAATGTTTTAAATGTATAAAAGATCTAGGTGGTGAAATAATAGCTGAAGCGGCATTAATAAATAGGGGTGGTGACTCAGTAAATCTGGGAGTGCCACTTGTGACTTTAGCTAATCTTAATATTCCAAATTATGAAGAAGATAATTTGCCAGTTGATTTAATAGATATTCCCGCAGTAAAACCAGGAAGTAGGCCTGGGAAATAATGCTATTTAAGCAAAGAAAAAAAATTGATTTTATTTCAAAAGTTTTAAATTATTTTTGGCCAAAAAATGGTTGGGGAAGATTATTTAAGTATACTACCCTAAGAATAAAAAGGCTTCCCGGCTCTCCTCATAGTATAGCTCTAGGTTTCACATTTGGAGTTGCTTCTGCTATGACACCTTTATTTGGTTTACATTTTATTATAGGTATTTTATTTGCTTGGATTTTTGGAGCAAGTATTTTTGCTTCTATTATAGGAAATTTTGTAGGTAATCCATGGACATTTCCATTCATATGTTTATTAAATTTAAAAATAGGTAGTTATTTTTATGAATCTGACTATCTTAGCATAATAAATATGAAATTAATTTCTAACGAATTATATTTATTGTGGAACGCATTTTATTCATTTTTTATTCAGTTTAATTTTTTAGAATCATATTTATTTTTATCTGAATTAAAATTAATGCCTCCTATGATTATCGGATCTACTTTTACAATTTTTTTAATTAGTGGACCTTGTTATTTTATATCTAAATTTATTATTACTAACTATAAAAAGAACAAACTTAAAATTCGAAAAAAAAATTAATAGGTAAGATATGAGATTAGGTATAAATATAGATCATGTGGCAACTATAAGAAATGCTCGAGGCAGTTTTCATCCTGACCCTATAAAAGCAGCTAAAATTGCTGAAGAGTCTGGTGCAGATGGTATTACTGCTCATTTGAGAGAGGATAGACGTCATATTTCAGATCAAGATATAAAAGCCTTGAAAGAAAATATTACTTTACCTTTAAACCTGGAAATGGCTGCAACTGAAGAAATGTTAGAAATAGCATTAGATGCTAAACCAGAAAGAGTCTGTATAGTTCCTGAAAAAAGATTAGAAGTAACAACCGAAGGAGGTTTAGAAATATCTAATATAAACGATAAAAAAAAATCATTCATTTCTAATATTATAAATCAGTGTAATAAATCTAATATCGATGTATCTCTATTTATAGACCCTGATATAAAGCAAATTGAATCAGCAATAAGTTTAGGAGTAAATATAATTGAATTACACACTGGTGAATATTCTAATTCTCCTAATAATATTAAAGAATTAAATAGGATAAAAAATGCTACAATATTTGCAACAAATAAAAATTTAGAAGTTCATGCAGGACATGGACTTAATTTTGAAAATGTTAATGAAATTGCTAAAATTAAGGATATAAAAGAATTAAATATTGGACACTTTTTAATAGGAGAGTCTATATTTTTGGGTTTAGAAAGCGTAATAAAAAAGATGCGTAAAATAATAGATGCTAACAGATGATATTTGGTATAGGACAAGATATTTGCAATTCTAAAAGAATAGAAGCAACGCTTAATAGATTTGCTGACAGATTTAAAAATAGAATATATACAAATGCTGAAATAGAAAAATGTGATTCTAGAAAAAATTATGTCGATTCATATGCTAGAAGGTTTGCTGCTAAAGAAGCTTGCTCTAAAGCTCTAGGAACAGGTTTTAAAAAAGGGGTTTTCTATAAAGATATTGAGGTGGTAAATTTAAAATCTGGTAAACCCACTATAATCTTAAGGGGTGGAGCACTAGAACAATTTAAATTACTTACTAAAAATGACAAATCAGCTAAAATAGAAGTAAGTTTAACAGATGATTTTAACCTTGCTATGGCAATAGTTATCATTTCAAATTAATAAATGGAGTTTTTAATAGAATGAATTTTAATCCGTTCAAAAAAAAAATAAAAGAAGGTAATTCTAGAAGTAAATCTAATTATTGGATTGAAAATATTAAGACCTTCTCTATTGCTATATTAATAGCATTGACATTAAGAACATTTGCATTTGAGCCTTTTAGTATTCCTTCAGGTTCAATGAAGCCAACTTTATTAGAAGGTGATTATTTATTTGTGTCTAAATATTCTTATGGTTACAGTAGACATTCATTTCCAATGAGTTTTCCTAATTTTAAAGGTAGAATTTTTGGAAAATATCCAGAAAGAGGAGATGTTGCAGTATTTAAATTTACTAAGAACACTAAAATTGATTATATTAAAAGAATAGTGGGACTTCCTGGAGATAAAATTCAAATTAAGAATGGTTTATTATTTATTAATGAAAAAGAATTAGAAAGAGAATCTTTAGGACTATGGAGTGCAAAAAACGTAAATAATATTATGTATACATATGATAAATATTCTGAAAAAATATCAGAGACAGTTAATTATGAAATCCTAGATGCTAGTCCTAACGGCATGCTTGACAATACTGATGTATATACAGTACCTGAAGGACATTTTTTTGCTTTGGGTGATAACAGAGATCAATCTTCAGATAGCAGAATATTAAGTCAATTAGGGTTTATTCCTTTTAAAAATTTGGTTGGTAAGGCTCAAATAATATTTTATTCAAGAGACAGATCGGAACCTTTATGGAAATTATGGCTATGGCCATCATCTATAAGAGTAGAACGTCTTTTTAAAAGTATATAATTAATGAAAAACTTAAAAATACTAGAATCTACTTTAAGTTATAATTTTAATAATATTAAGTTATTAAATTCAGCAATTACACATACTAGTTTTTTTAATAAAAATAAAGATTATACTTTTGAACGTCTTGAATTTTTGGGTGATAGGGTATTAGGTCTTGTTATAGCTGATCTTATATATAAAAAATTTTTACATGAATCAGAGGGTGATCTTGCTAGAAGAATTGCTGTTCTAGTTAGTGGTAAGACTCTAACTTCTATTGCTATTAAACTTAATTTAAAAAATTATATTAGAGTTAGTGAAAATTTAAAATTTATAAATGGTGATAGTAATTCAATATTATCTGATTCAATGGAAGCTATTCTAGGAGCAATATACTTAGATAGTAATCTATTAGAGGCTAGGAGAGTTATTAAGTTGATATGGAAAGATTATATGGAGCAGGACGAAATGCCACCAAAGGATCCTAAATCGGCTCTACAAGAATTAGCAATGGAATTGAAGTATGAAATGCCAGTTTATTCAGATTACACAAAGGATGGACCAGATCATTCTCCTCTTTTTAAGGTAAAAGTAAGTATAAAAGGAGTCAATAGTTCAGAAGGTAAAGGTGTATCAAAAAAATCAGCAGAAATTTCTGCAGCTTATAAATTATTATCAATTATTGAAAGTAACGAGCATTGAATAATTTAATTAAAAAGTTTGGTTTTGTAAATGTTTTAGGTGCTACTAATGTGGGAAAGTCTACTTTAATCAATAGGTTAGTAGGACAAAAAGTATCAATTGTTACTAAAAAAGTACAAACAACAAGAAATAACATTATTGGTATTTTTTGTCATAATTATTCTCAGGTTGTGCTTATAGATACGCCAGGAATATTTGTGCCTAAACGAAAATTTGATAGAGCTATGATAAATTCAGCTTGGAAAAGTATTAAAGATTCAGATATGACACTTTTAATGTTAGAAGCAGATAAAGACATAGATGGTAATACACTTATAATAGCAGAGGCCTTCAAAAGTAATAAAGTATCTAATTCTAAATTTTTAGTCTGTGTGATAAATAAAATAGATTTAGTTAAATCAGAAGTATTATTAGATTTAGTAGCAAAAGTTAAAAAATATTTTATATGTAAAGAATTTTTTTTTATATCGGCTTTAAATGGAGATGGTGTGATTGAACTTAAAGAATTTATTGCAAATAATATACCCTCAGGTGAATGGCATTATCCTGAAGAGCATTTAACAGATATTCCATATAGATTACTTGTTTCTGAAATTATAAGAGAAAAATTAATGATTAGAATGCACCATGAATTACCCTATGGAATAGCAGTTGAGACAGAGGCATGGAATGAACTTCAAGATGGATCAATTAGAATTGATGCTTTAATATACGTTCAAAAAAAGGGGCAAAAAAGAATTGTTATTGGTACTAAAGGTGAAAATTTAAAATTTATAGGTATAGATTGTCGAAAAGAATTAAAATCTATGTTAAAAAAAGAGGTGCATTTATTTTTGTATGTTAAAGTTAGAGATAATTGGGATAAATCGCCAGATTATTATAGAGATCTGGGTTTAGATTATAATGTATAATTAATATGAAATGGCAAGATAAAGGCATAGTAGTTTCCTTAAAAAAGTATGGTGAAAATTCTCTCATATTAAATTTATTTACTGAAAATCATGGCCTTCATGCTGGCTTAGTTAAATATAGTAATTCAAAAAAAAATAGAAGCGTTTTTCAAATAGGAAATATATTCAATATAGAATGGACAGGTAGATTAGAAGATCAATTAGGCTATTATAAGACTGAAATTGAAAATACTATCTCGCATTATATTATAAATAACCATTTGAAAATTGATGCTTTAATAACACAAACCTCTCTAATAAATAAATTACTGGCTGATAGGCAAGTTCATTCATCTTTATTTTTAGAAACTTTAAATTTTATATTTTGCATAAATAAAAATGAAAAATTTTGGATTGAAAAATATATAAAATGGGAATTAAAATTTTTATCAGAATTAGGTTTTGGTTTAGATTTAAATAACTGTGCTGTTACAGGAAGCACAAATAATTTACAATTTGTATCTCCAAAATCAGGAAGAGCTGTTTCTTTAAATGGAGCTGGAAAATGGAAAAAAAAATTATTTCCACTCCCTAATTTTTTTCTAACTAAAAATATAAATAATCATGACAAAAGTGAATTATTAAAGGGGATAAATATAACTACATATTTTTTAAATCAGTATGTATCTTCTATTGGATTAAAGTTGCCTGATATTAGAGATAGGTTTACAAATAAACTACTTAATTTAAATGAATATTCAAAAAGTGATAATTAGGATAAATTAATACTATGACCAATTCTAAGAAAGATAACCAAATTATTAAAGATTTAATTTTTTCAGATGCTTTAGGAGATAGATATCTTTCTTATGCAATGTCAACCATAGTATCAAGATCATTACCCGATGTTAGAGATGGATTGAAACCTGTTCATAGGCGTTTACTATTTGCTATGCGCGAGCTCAAAATGTCTCCGCAGTCCGGCTTCAAAAAATGTGCAAGAGTAGTTGGAGATGTAATTGGTAAATTTCATCCACATGGAGATCAAGCAGTATATGATGCAATGGTAAGGTTAGCTCAAGAATTTTCAGTAAGATATCCTTTAGTAGATGGACAAGGTAATTTTGGAAGTATTGATGGAGATAGAGCTGCTGCCATGAGGTACACAGAAGCTCGTTTAACTGATATTGCTGAGTTACTTCTTAAAGATATAGATAAAAATACTGTTGATTTTACAAGTACTTACGATGGTGAATATGATGAACCAATTGTTTTACCTGCTTTATTTCCAAATTTATTAGCTAATGGAGCTAGTGGAATAGCAGTAGGTATGGCTACAAATATTCCGTCACATAACATTATAGAGTTATTAACAGCTATTAGACATCTAATTAAAAGACCAAATGCTTCAATAAGCTCTATTATGAAATATATTAAAGGACCAGATTTCTCGACAGGTGGAGTTTTGATAGATGATGAAGAAACAATAAAAAAAGCTTATGAGACCGGAAGAGGTTCTTTCAGATTAAGAGCCAATTGGAAAATAGAAAAGAAAACCCATGGACAATATATAATTGTTATAAACGAAATACCTTGGAGTGTCACAAAAGCTAGAATTATAGAAAAAATTGAAGAAATTATATCTGCTAAGCGTATTCAAATGTTGTCGGATATAATTGATGAATCTTCTGAGGATATAAGAATTTTAATTATTCCAAAAAATCGGGATGTCAATCCTGATATACTCATGTCTAGGTTATTTAAAATATCTGATTTAGAGCTTAAAATTAATATGAATATGAATGTAATCGACTCCAATAAATCTCCAAGAGTAATGAATGTTAAAGAAGTATTATTGTCTTTTATAAATCATAGACAAGAAGTAGTCGTTAGATATAGTAAAAACAGATTAAAAATTGCAAGAGATAGAAAAGAGGTCTTAGAAGGTTATTTAATTGTTTATGATAACCTTGATGAAATAATTGAAATAATTAGAGATGATGAAAACCCTAAAGAAACAATCATGAATAAATGGAAATTAACTGATATGCAGACTGAGTCTATTCTAAATTTAAGACTAAGATATCTAAGGCGACTTGAAGAAGAAATTATTATAAATGAAAAAATTAATTTAGAATCTGAAATTAAGGTATTAGAAAACCTAATAAAAAATAAAGATAAGCAACTAACTAAGATTGATGATGAAACAAAAGAAGTTTTAGAATACTTTAAAAAAAATAAATTTGTTTCAGATAGAAGAACAATTATTAAACCGTTATTAGATGAAGAATATGAAGATATTGAAGAAATTATAGAGGAAGAACCATATATATTTGTTTTGTCAAAAAATAACTGGGTTCAATTCATAAAAGGACATGAAAATTTTAAGGCTATTAAATATAAAGATGGAGATGAAAAGAAATTTGTTTTATTAGTTAAGAATACTGATAAGTTATTATTGGCCTCAAATTCTGGAAGAGTTTATACTTTATCTTTAAGCAACATTATTATTAATAAAGGCTTTGGCTCCCCATTGAGATTATTTATAGATCTGCCATCGGAAGATACAATTCACGCTATAAATAAATTTAATAAAAATCATAAAGTACTAGTTGCTTCATCTAGATATAAAGGTTTTATTATTCCTGATATGGTAGATTTATTAGCTTATACTAAGTTAGGTAAAAATATATTAAGTCTATCTTCAGATGAAGAATTACTAGTATTTAGGACAGTTAATAACGAGGATGATTCTATAGCAATTATTGGAGAAAATCATAAATTATTGATATTTAAATTATCTGAAATGCCATTACAAAGTAAAGGTAAAGGAGTTATTTTGCAAAAATCAAAACAAGGAAACTTAACGGATGCAATAACTTTCATTTTTAGTGAAGGAATTACATGTATCCGAGGTAATTCAAAAAAAATATTCAAAGATCTAGAATTATGGCTTGGAAAAAGGGCACAATCTGGTAGGTTAGCTCCTAGAGGTTTTCCTAGATCTAATAGATTTAGTTAAAAGGTAATTTTATGGTCTTTATAAATAATATTAATAAAATAAATAAATATATAGGTGAAACAGTAAGTTGGCTCACTCTTTTTATGGTTTTGGTTACAGTATTAGTAGTAATTTTAAGGTATGGATTTAGTATCGGCTTTATATGGATGCAAGAATCTGTAAGGTTTATGTATGCAGGGGTTTTTTTATTATGTGCGGGGTATACTCTGCAAAAAGATAAGCATGTAAGAGTAGATGTATTATATCTGAAAATGTCAGATAGTAAAAAAGCTCTAGTTGATTTGCTTGGTTCACTATTTTTATTATTACCAGTATGTTGGGTAATATTTTATTATTCTTGGAGTTACGTAATTAACTCATGGGTACAAATGGAGGGTTCGATTGAAGAAAGAGGCCTTCATCTAGTATATATAATGAAAACTTTTATATGGCTTTTTTCAATATTAGTTACTATTCAAAGTCTAGTAACGATAGTTAACTCATATATAATTATAAAAAATTCCAAAAAGGATAAATAAATGTTTGAGCAAGAAATAATCATAATCTTAATGTTAGTTTCTTTGCTAGCTGTTTTAATGACAGGTTTTCCTGTAGCTTTTACATTGTCAGGTGTTGCACTATTTTTCGGTGTTATTGGTTCTTTTTTTAATTTATTTGATATGGCTTTTATTCAAGCCTTACCAAATAGAATATATGGTATAATGACAAATGATTTACTAATAGCTGTTCCTTTATTTGTTTTTATGGGAGTAATGCTTGAACGCTCTAAGATAGCAGAGGAATTACTAGATACTATGGCTCATTTGTTAGGTAGTATTAAAGGAGGGCTTGGTATTTCAGTTACTATAGTAGGAGCACTTCTTGCAGCATCGACAGGAATAGTTGGAGCTACTGTGGTAACTATGGGTTTACTCTCACTTCCAACTATGCTGAAGAGAGGTTATTCTCCAACTATCTCAACTGGGACTATTTGTGCTGCAGGGACTTTAGGACAAATTATTCCTCCATCTATTGTACTTATACTATTAGGAGATCAAATATCTGCTGCATACCAACAAGCGCAATTAGCTAAAGGTAATTTCTCACCAGACTCCGTTTCAGTTACAGATTTATTTATGGGAGCTTTACTACCAGGATTATGTTTAGTATTTTTATATATATTATGGCAGATAATCTATGCGAATATTTACCCTGATAAAATGCCTTCTGTTCCAAAGGCAGAAAGGGATGCAGTAGATTTTAAAGAATTGCGAAATAGAGTTTTGAAAGTATTAATACCACCTTTATTTCTTATTTTTGCAGTTTTAGGTTCTATTTTAATGGGGTTGGCTACCCCAACAGAATCTGCTGGTGTAGGGGCGATAGGAGCAATATTACTAGCATATTCAAGAAAGCAACTAAATTTTAATATTCTTAAAGAAGTAGCAACTTCTACGGCTCAAACTACTTCAATGGTATTTACTATACTTATTGGAGCGGCAATGTTTAGTTTAGTATTTAGAGGTTTTGGCGGAGATGATATAGTAGCTGAGTTTTTAATGAGCCTACATGGAGGAGTTGTAACGGCAATTATAATTACAATGTTATTAATGTTTTTTTTAGGATTCTTTTTAGATTTTATTGAAATAATATATGTAGTTTTACCCATTATAGGTCCTGCCATATTAATGATGGATATAAATCCTTTATGGTTTGCTATTATGATTGCTGTAAATTTACAAACCTCATTTTTAACGCCACCCTTCGGTTTTGCTTTATTTTATTTACGTGGGGTGGCGCCAAAAAGTGTTTTAACCGGAGAAATATATAAGGGAGCTGCACCATTTGTATTTATACAAATTTTAATGTTAGGAATATTATCTATTTTTCCTGAATTAGCTACTTGGCTTCCTTCAGTATTATATAAATAATGATCAAATATATATATATTATAATTTTTTTTACTACATCTATTTGTATTGCAGATGAAGAAACATATCAGGCTAATTATAAGCCATTGAATTGTAAAGGTGTTGCAATAGACGAAGGAAAAATGTTTTTAGCAGAATGGAGTTTTAAGGCTACAGGTGGCAGTGGATCATTAGTAACCATCAAGTATAATAAAATTAAAAGAACTGGCAAAATTAGGACCTCTGTTTACGAGAATGGAGATCTATACGGCAGAGGAAAGTGGATTGGAAGAACAAGCTCTAGAATTTATAATACATTAGTAGAAATAAATTATAAAAGTTCTTCTTCTAAATTTGAGTTAATATCACTATTTAATCCAGATAACTTCCACATGAATGGTAAATGTAAGAATTAGTAGCCAACTATATGATAGAAAGTAATTTAAATAGCTTATATCCAATAATAATATCAATACCTCATAGTGGAAATGAATATAGTGAGAATTTTTTAAGTAGTACTCAATTAAATAAAAATGAACTTGAGTATTCAGAGGATAGTTATGTTGATCTTTTATTAATAAAAATAATAAAAAGTAATTTTTCTTATGTAAAAGCTAATTTCCCTCGTTCATATGTTGATGTAAATCGTCATCCTTTTGAAATTGACCCTCTAATGGTATCAAGAAGAATTCCTAATTTTATAAATTCCTATACTAGCAAGACTCAAAGTGGAATAGGAGTAATACCAAGGGTTTCAGTATATGGAAATGACATATATAATCATCTTTTAACTAGAAAAGAAATTATTAGAAGACTTTTATATTACTATTTCCCTTATCATAAAAAATTAAAGTATTTAATTAAATATCTAAAAAATAAATTTAAAACAATTCTTATTTTAGATTTTCATTCTATGCCTTCTATTTCAACAGAAAAAAATATTGATATAGTATTAGGAAATAATAATAATTTATCTTGTGATAATAAAATTATATCTCTAATTAAACATCATTTTAGTTTATATGATTATTCAATTACAGAAAATAATCCTTATTCAGGAGGTTTTATAACTAAAAGCTTGGGCCAACCTGACACAGGTATTCACGTTGTTCAAATTGAAATAAGTAGATCTTTATACATGAATGAGCAGTCTTTAGAAAAAAATATAAGTAAAATGAATTTACTATCTAATAATTTAAATATTATTATTAATAACATTAATACAGATATTAAAAACATTAACTAAATTTATATATTTCACGGAATTGACTTAAAAGTAGTACTCCTCTTAAAAATAAAAATAATATAAATGAGAACCATAAACCATTATTTTCATATATTGGAACAAATATCCATAAAGATAATATAAATATAATGAAGCTAATGATTACGGTATTGCGCATTATTTTAGTTTTATTTGCACCAATAAATATTCCATCCATATGAAAACTTAAAAATGATATTAAAGGTGAAATTATTATCCATAAAGAATAATTTTTAATTTCTAATATTACACTATTAATTGATGTCATAATTAATATTATTATATCTATGTATAAATAAAATATTATAGAATATATTATGGCAAATATAAATGATATAATTCCTGATGAAATCGCTATATTTACAATCTTATGTTTATTTTTTTTACTATATTCATTGCCAACTAGAACTTCTGCGGCTTGTGCAAAGCCATCTAAACTATATGAAATAAACATTTGAAGCATTATTAATATTGCATTTGCAGCTAAGATTGTGTTTCCTAGTCTGGATCCTATGGCTGTAAACATTAATATAGTAGTAAGTATTAGTGAAGTTCTTACAAACAAATTCATATTGGATTTAAGGATACTTAAAATATTATTTTTCAAAACTATTGTTTTTTTCTTAATTTCTACTTCAGGTAGATATTTACTGATATAATATAATCCAAGAATTGTTCCTGAGTACTCTGATATAAGTGTTCCATATGCTATTCCTTTTAAGTACATATTTAAATGTAAGCCAAGGTAAATATCTAAAATAATATTTAATATATTTATTAATAATACTAGTTTTAAAAGGTCCCAGGGTTTTTTACTTCCTAATAGAAAACCAAAAATAATAAAATTTATAAAAGTGGCTGGTGCACCAAATATTCGAATATTAATATATAAGCTAGCATGATAATTAATTAGCGAGCTAGCGGCATAAAAATCTAATAAAAAATCTTTGATAATTAATATTATTGGAATACAAATTATACTACATATTAACGCTATATAAAAATTACTTTTAAGAATATTACGAATATTATAGGTGTTGTTAATACCCCAGGATTGTGCTATCAGTCCTGTGGTACCCATTCTAAAAAAACTAAAACAAAAATATACAAATGATAATAGTGAACTACCTATTGCAATAGCGCCAATTTGCTCAATACTAATCCTTCCTATAATTGAAGTATCCACTATACCTAATATTGGCACCGATATATTGGATATGATCATAGGTATTGCTATACTTATTATTAATTTATAAGTTTTTAAATTTGTATAATCTCTTATATAATACATTTAATTATAGTTACCTATATTTATCATATTATATATTATTTTTAAGGTTAAAAAAATGGATAAAAATAAAATTAATAAGATAGTACGTTATTTATTAAATAAACGTTCAAATGAATATTTTATTACTAATCTTCAAACTGACTTAATACCTAATAATCAAGATGAAGCATATTTTATTCAAAATAAGGTTCATGCCTCACTGAATTTTGAACATGATAAAGTTATAGGAAGAAAAATTGGCTGTACGACAAAGGTAATGCAGCAATATTTAAAAATAGATCATCCTTGTGCAGGAACATTAAGAAAAAGTAATTGCTACAAGTCTGGTGATAATTTAGATATGAAATCATATACTAAAGTAGGAGTTGAGTGTGAAATTGCAGTAAAATTAAAAAAAGATATTCCTTTTAGTAATATTTATACAAAAGAAGATATGTTAACATTTATAGAAAGTATATTTCCCGCAATAGAAATAGTAGATGATAGGTACGATAATTGGAAAAGTTTTACTGCTAATCATTTGATAGCAGATGATTTTTTTTCTGCAGGTTGTGTTTTAGGCAGAGAAGAATTTAAAGTTGATATTAAAAATATAGAATTATTAAGGGGAATTATGTATGTAAACAATAAGAAAATTGGTGAAGGACTAGGTAAGCACATATTAGGTAATCCTCTTAATGCGTTAACGTGGCTTGCAAGTAGAAAAGATATAATAGGAAATGTGATACCTAAAAACTCCATTATTTTGCTGGGTAGCCTAGTAGAAACATATTGGGTTTCAAGAGGAGATAAAGTTAAAATCAATATTGAGGGTATGGATAGTGTATATATTAATTTTATTTAAAAAAGGTAATGTATAAATGGCTAGGTTTTTATATTATTCATTTTTATTTTTTATTGGCCTATTGTCATGCTTAATAATATTTTCTTTATCAGTTTTATGGAAGTTTGGTAATGATTTGCCTGATTATAGATATCTACAGTCTTATAAAACTAAGGCAATGAGTAGAGTATATAGCAGTACAGATAATATTATAGAAGAATATGCTAAAGAGAAAAGAGTATTTATCCCATATGAAGCTATACCAGAGCTACTTATTGATGCATTTATAGTCACAGAAGATAAAAATTTTTTTAAGCATGATGGCATTGATTTTAAAGGAATTTCACGAGCTACAATTACAAATATTAAAAATATTATATCCGGAAAAAGGTTAGTAGGCGCCTCTACTATTACGCAGCAAGTAGCAAAAAACTTTCTTTTAACTAACGAAGTTTCTTTAGATCGAAAAATAAAAGAAGCATTATTAGCACTAAGAATAGAAAGAACTTTATCAAAAGAAAAAATATTAGAATTGTACCTAAATGAAATATTTTTAGGTTATAGATCATATGGAATTGTTGTTGCTGCTCAGAATTATTTTAATAAATCAATAGATGAATTAGAGATTTCTGAGATTGCATATCTTGCAGGTTTACCAAAAGGACCAAATAATTATCATCCCATTAAAAAATATAACTCTGCAATAAATAGAAGAAATTATGTGCTTTCAAGAATGTTTGAAGAAGGAGTGATTAGTAAATCAAAACTATCCGAGGCATTAAATGACCAGTTAGTTGTAAGTAATTTAAAAGATAATGAAATTATAAGTGCTAATTATTTTACAGAAGAAGTTAGAAAAATTGTAGTAGATAAATTTGGTGAAAAAGTACTTTATAATGAAGGTCTATATATTCTTTCTACTTTAGATGAGGATTTACAAAAATTTGCTCAAGAGTCTTTATTGGAAGGCATCATGGCGTACGATAAAAGACAAGGTTGGAGAGGTAAAATTAATAAATTAAATCCAATTAGTATACAAGACAACTGGTTATCTAAATTAAAGTCATTAAATATTAAAAATAATAATTCTAATCTTTATGGCGTGATATTAGGTTTGAATAATAAGGAGGTTAATATTGGTTTGTCCAATGGAAGTATTGGAAAACTTGATTTTGAAGAATCTTCTTGGATACTTAATAATTATAATACTGTAGATATAGATTCTAATAATTACTTTTCAAATTTATTAAAAATTGGTGATGTATTATTTTTTAAAAAATCTAAAAATTTTACTAAAAATAATATGTTATATGCAATATATCAGATACCAAAAGTTAATGGTGGTATTGTAGCTATTGACGCTTTTACTGGTAAAGTTTTAGCTTTGGTAGGTGGTCTAAATTATAAAGAAAGTAAGTTCAATAGAGTTACCCAAGCACAAAGGCAAGCAGGTTCTGCTTTTAAGCCTTTTGTTTATTTGTCAGGTTTAGAAAATGGGATGACACCTTCTTCATTAATATTAGATTCTCCTTTAGTTATAGATCAGGGACCAGGTTTATCAGAATGGATACCAAAAAATTATTCTGGTGCATATTATGGTCTTAGTACTTTAAGGACTGGACTAGAAAAGTCGAGAAATGTTATGACCGTAAGATTGGCTAATACTATTGGAATTGATAAAATAGTTGATATAGCTAACAGATTTAACATTGGTAAATATCCAGCCCAGTTGGCAACAGCATTAGGTGCGGGAGAAACAAATTTATTAAACTTAACTACTGCTTATTCAAGCTTTGTTAATGGGGGTAAACTTATTAAGCCGCAATTTATAGAAACTATACATGACAGACATGGAAATATAATTTACACCAGAGATAAAAATAAATGTAATATATGTGGAAACGAGTTTACTGGTAGTAAAATATTTAAACAACCAAATACTTTTACCCAGGCCACAAAAAGTGAGTACGCATTTCAAATAGCTTGGATGTTAAACGGGGTTATTAATAATGGTACAGGTAAGACTTTAAGGAATATAGATGATTATATTGGTGGGAAGACTGGTACAACAAATGATAATAAAGATGCATGGTTTATTGGCTTTTCATCTAATTTAGTAGTAGGTGTATATGTAGGGTATGATATGCCATTGTCTTTAGGTGATAAGGAAACAGGAGGTAAAGTTTCAGCTCCTATATGGGGAAAGTTTATGAAAGAAGCTTTAAATAAATACCCTTCAACCCCCTTTACAATTCCAGAAAATATAGAAATGGTAAAAATAGATTCTTCATCTGGTTTTTTACCATCCAATAATAGTCAAAGAATTATATATGAGGCATTTATAAATGGAACAGCACCTTTAAGTAGTGAAGAAATACAGGGCGAAAAAATTATAGATGTTAAACCATTAGATGATAGAATATATTAATTATAAGGATATTATAATGAATGCAGAAATTACAAATATAATTAATAGTATAAATGCTTCTCTAAGTTCAATTCGGAGGCATCTTTGACCCTGATGAGTCAAAAAAAAAATTAAAAGAGCTAAATGCACTAGCAGAAGACCCTGAGCTATGGAACGATCAAGTTAAAGCCCAGAAGCTTATGAAGGAGAGGACATATCTAGATAATAATATTTCTAATTTTACTAATCTGGAAAAAGAATATAATGATATAATAGCAATTATTGAAATTGCTGAACAAGATAAAGATGATTCATTATTAGACGATGCCAAAATTCAATTAATTAAATTAAGTAAAAATATTAAAAAGAGAGAGTTAGAATCACTTTTGTCTGGAGAAGCTGACAAAAATAATTGTTTTATTGAAATTAATGCCGGTGCTGGAGGTACAGAAAGTCAAGATTGGGCACAAATGTTACTGAGAATGTATTCTAGGTGGGCAGATAAAAAAGAGTTTAAGATTACTATAATGGATGAGCATCAGGGTGAAGAAGCTGGAATTAAGTCAGTATGCATAAAAATAGAAGGAATAAATTCTTATGGATGGTTAAAAACAGAGTCTGGTGTACATAGACTTGTTAGAATCTCACCATTTGATTCACAAAGTAGAAGGCATACATCATTTGCAAGTGTATGGGTATATCCTGAGGTTGAAGATAATGAAGATATCAACATTGAGGATAAAGACCTTAGGGTTGATACCTATAGAGCTTCGGGTGCGGGTGGACAACATGTAAATAGAACAGATAGTGCTGTAAGGATAACTCATTTACCAACTAATATAGTTGTTCAATGTCAAAGTCATAGATCTCAACATCAAAATAAAGCAGAAGTTTTAAAAATGTTAAGAGCTAAGTTATATGAATTAGAACTGGAAAAGAAATATTTAGAAAAAGCAAAGACAGAAGAAAATAAGACTGAAATAAGTTGGGGGCATCAAATAAGGTCTTACGTCTTGCAACCTTATCAGCTTGTTAAAGATTTGAGAACTAATAAAGAGAACTCAAATTTTCAATCTATACTTGACGGTGAGATAGATGACTTTTTAGAGGCAGCACTGATTAAAAAAATATAATAGTTTTAAGTACCTAGCATTTCCTTACACGAATTAATTACATCATCAACATGGCCTTTAACTTTAACCTTCTTCCATATTTTTTGTAAATTACCATTTGAGTCGACTAGAAAGGTGCTTCTCTCTATACCCATATATTTTCTACCATACATCGACTTTTCAACCCAAACACCAAAAGATTCACAAACATCACCCTTTTGATCTGATCCTAAGATAACTGATAAGCTATGTTTTTTAATAAATTTATCATGCTTTTCTACTGTATCTTTTGAAATACCAATAACAGTAATATTGTTATCATTAAAAAAGTTAATATCTTCAGAGAAATTTATTGCTTCTGTAGTGCAGCCAGGAGTATCATCTTTAGGATAAAAGTAAATTACATAAGGGTTACTTATTTTAGATGTATTAATACTAGTGCCACCATCTCTAGGTATGTTTATAAAAGGTGCCTTCATTCCAACAGACAAGTTTACCATAATAATTTCCTTAATTATATATATATTTATTATTAAATTTTAACATATAATATACTTATATAATAATAAAATGGTTTAACTTTTAAGAATTTTTTTAATGTATAAATATATTTACAAATTATTTTTAGCGTGTTCTGCATTAGTCTCTTTACTGTGTTTAGGTATAATAACATTATGCATTTTAATTTTATCTTCTAAGACTATTACAATTCAAGATTATAACCAATACGTTTCAAAATTAGTCAGTTGGTATTTTGATCAAGAAATATTTTTTGACGAAATACAAATTAATAATTCTAGTATGCAAGAAAAATATGAAATACAAATTAAAAATATTTTTATTGAGGATAAAAATAATTATAAAAATTTTAAAATAGAAAAATTAAAATTAAATTTTGATCTAGTTAATTTATTCAATAAGCATAAAAAATTTAGTGAGATAGATGTTAAAAACTTATATTTAGATTACATCAGTAATAATATTCAAGATAATGATGTTAAATTAAATTTCTTAGATTATTTATTCAAGGTTTCTGATGTATTAAAGGTCAGTAAAAGTAAAATAAATATTAAAATTTCTGATCATTTGTATTATCTATCTGATATTAATTTTAAAAAATTTGGTATTAATAGTATTAATATAAATGGTTCATTTAATTATAGAGATGACTATTATCAACTAGAAGATAAATTATTAGAATTTTCATCTTCTAAATTCGATGCTACAGATATAATTAATATAAAATTTAAAAATATTAAAATTGATGAATTTATATTTAATAAATATCTAAATAATAAAGTCTCTATAAAAGGGCTTATTTCTGGAGAACTTAGATTAAATTTTAAAAACTCATTATTATCAAATATCGATTTTGATGTTTTTTCACAAAGTATTTTCCCTAGTTTAAAAAGTAACATTAAATATAAAAAATTAGTTATACATAAAATTCCTACTTTAGATTCATTGCAAATTAAAGGTTCTTATAATCATAAGAAAGAAAACTTATATATTGAGGAATTAAAATTTAATATTATTAATGCCAATACTCCTGATAGCAATTTGCACTTAATAAATAAATATAATTATAGTGATAAAGTTAATGATATTAAATTTTCTTTTTCGAATCTAGATATTACCACTTTTATATCAATAGAAAGTATTGATAATTATTTTGATATTTTTAACAATATTTCTGGTACTGCAAATATTATGTTAAATAATTATAAATTTAATTCTATTAATTTAATTATTGATAACATTTTTTATGACGGTATAAGTGTCAAGGATATAATTTATAATTATAATGAAGATTTAGATATTAGTCATTTGTCTTTATCTATGTCTACAAAATACAAAATCATTAATAGTTTTTTTGATCATTTTAATGTTTTGAATCATAACGAGTTAATAAACTTTAATCCTGAAGACAACATAAAATTAAATGCTATTTTTTACTTACAAGATACTTTATCAGCTTCAATCAATGGTAATATAATTTTTGATAAACCTTCTAAAGTTTTTTTTAATGATTTTCTATTAAAATCTGCTGACTTTACTATTAATTATAAAAATAAGAATACAGAAATATCTGCAATATTAAATACAAATATATCAGATATAAAAATTTCTTATATAAAAGATCAAATGAATAGAGCTATTGTTAATTTATTTATGCCTATAGTTAATAAAAAATTAACTAACATCATTTATATAAAAGATTTAAAGGGTAAATCTTTTTTAGAGTGTTCTATAATTTATTTAGAAATAAAGAACTATAATTGTAATTTAAATTTGATGAATACTTCTTTTTCAATTCCTTTCTTAAATTATAAAAAGAATATGAAAAAAGATGCCATGTTAAATATTACTGGAGATTTAAAGAAAGGTATTAAGTTTGATAAAATAAATTTTAAATATAATAGTGTAGATAATATTATAGAAGGATATTTGCTTTTACCGACTGTAAATAGTGGATATTTAGTAAATTTTAATAAATTTATATTAAATAAGAATAATTTAAATTTAGGAGCTCATTTTTATAACAATGAATTAATTCTAGATTTGTATTCAGGTACATTAGATTTAAATTCTTTTATAGAAAATAACTCAAATTTAAAAAATTTATTAAATATTTATATAAACGGTAAAGTAGAAAAAATTTTTATAAAAGATTTTTTTATAAATAATGCAACTATTTCTTATAAAGATAATAAAAAAGAAAAGTTATTTAATCTTAAGGGTAATTATTATTCAGATGAAAATATAATTTTTAATTATAAAAATACAGATAACCTAAATATTTTATCTTATGATTTTAAAGCAAGTAATGCAGGAAAATTTTTTGAATTACTAAACTATAAGAGTGAGATCAAAGAAGGGATTTTATCTTCTCAAGGTTTTATTGGAAATTTAGATGATGATAATAGTATTATGGGTACACTTAGTATAGATAACTTTAAAGTTATGAAAGCACCATTATTTGCCGAGCTTTTATTAGCCGCATCATTTACAGGCTTATTTGAACTTTTAAATAATGAAGGAATAGAATTTGAGCAATTTGATGCTCAATTTACAGGAAAAAATAATATATTTAATATAATCAAGTCTAGAGCGTATGGCTTTTCCCTAGGTTTAACGGGGGCAGGAAATATAAATTATACTAAAAAAATAATAGATTTATCTGGATCAATTATACCCGCTTATAAAATTAACTCTCTATTAAATAATGTGCCTTTATTAGGGCAATTACTTACAGCTAAAGAGGATGAAGGTTTGTTTGCAATTAATTATGATGCAAATGGACCATGGCAAAAACCTAAAATTATAGTTAATCCATTAAGTTTATTAACTCCTGGTATAATTAGAAATATATTTAACTAAAGTCTAGATTTTAAATAATAATATATGTTTTTTCTTTCCAACAGATAATTTAATTTTTTGTCTATTTATAAAAAACGAATGATCTATTTTCATATTTTCATCTTTTACAGTCTCATTATTTATTTTAACTCCTGATCCTCTTATTAATCTTCTTGCTTCCCCTTTACTAGATGCAAGATATTGTTCATTAGTTAAGCAATCTAAAATAGATACTCCTTCAGTGAGTTGATTTTTATTATATTTTATTACAAATAAATTAGCATCACTCTCCTTATTTTGGAATATATTTTTAGCTGTACTAATTGCTTTATTTGTTTCCTCTTGGCCGTGTAATAGTGTTGTTGCAGAATTTGCAAGTATTATTTTTGCGTCATTTATTTCGGCTCCTTCAAGTTTTTCTAACTTCTTAATCTCATCTAGACTAATCTCAGTAAAAAGTTTTAAAAACCTTATAACATCCTTATCTTCTGTGTTTCTCCAAAACTGCCAGTAATCCCAAGGACTACATAAATTTGAATTTAGCCAAATAGCTCCATTTGCAGTTTTTCCCATTTTTGCTCCTGAAGAAGTTGTAATTAGGGGTGAAGTAAGTCCAAATAAAGAGGTTTTTGAACTCTCATTAGTTACTCTCCGATGAAGTTCTATACCATTTATTATATTACCCCATTGATCAGAACCTCCCATTTGAATTAGGCAGTCGTAGCGTTTGTTTAATTCATAAAAATCATAAGCTTGAAGTATCATATAATTAAATTCAAGAAATGAAAGAGTTTGCTCTCTATCAAGTCTTAATTTAACAGAGTCAAATGTTAACATTCTATTAATGGAAAAATGCTTACCAAAGTTTCTAAGAAAATCAATATAATTTAAATTTTTCAACCATTCAGCATTGTCAACCATTATGGCTTTATTATTGCCTTCATCAAAATTAATAAATTTTTTAAAAACTTCTTTTATTCCCTTTGAATTATTCTTTATTATATCATCTGTTAATAATTTTCTTGACTCATCTTTACCTGATGGGTCGCCAACTAAAGTAGTTCCTCCACCTAAAAGCACAATAGGTTTATGACCAGTCTTTTGGTACCATCTAAGCAACATGATTTGAATTAAAGATCCTACATGAAGGCTTGATGCTGTACAATCAAATCCAATATATGCAGGTATAATTTTATTATCATTTAATGCTGTATCTAAATTATTTATATCCGTAGCTTGATGTATAAATCCACGTGCTATAATCTCTTTTATAAAATCTGATCTATAAGTTGTCATTTAACTAACCTTCAATACTAATATTTATTTTTTAAAGGACATGCTTAATGAAAACAAGTGATAAATATAGTTATTTTATGAAAAGTAGTAAAACACATATAAATTCTATGGGGCTTATGAGCGGTACCTCTTTAGATGGTTTAGATATCGCATTAATTAGAACCAATGCTAGAGATAAATTTGAATTGAATCAATTTCATACTTATAAATATAGTAAATTATTAAAGAAGAGCATAAACGACTTCATTCAAAATAGAAAAAATATAAAAAAAATAAATAGTTTAATCACAGAATTTAATATTGAAGCCATAAAGTCTTTTATATTTGATTTTAATATAAAAAAGGAAGATATAGATATTTTAGGTATTCATGGTCAGACTATATTTCATAACCCAAAAGAAAAATGGACTTGGCAGTTGTGTGATGGCAAAAGTATTGCGAATGCGGTCAATATTCCAGTTATATCTAATTTTAGATATAGAGATGTATGTTTGGGTGGAGAAGGTGCTCCTTTAGTAGGTGTATGGCATAAGGCATTATTGGAAAATATTAGAGATGCTGTTTACCCTATTGTATTTCTTAACATTGGTGGTGTTTCTAATATAACTTTCTTAGAAAATAAGTATGATATTCCATATAGCTTTGACATAGGTATAGGAAATGGGCCTATTGACACAATTGTAGCAGAGCATTTTAATATACCTTTTGACAAAGATGGAAAGATTGGTCTTAAAGGTAAAGCTAATACTGATGTAATTAATAATATACTTAAAAATAAATGGTTTAAACAGAAACCCCCTAAATCGTTAGATAAGCATCATTTTGACTATACTCTAAGGTTTGGTCTAAAGGATTTAAGTCCCATGGATAAGGTGGCAACATTGTCTAAGCTAATTAGTTTTCAACTTAAAGAAAGTTTAAGCTTGTTTTCTTTAAAACCTAAACGTTTGTATATATCTGGTGGTGGCTATAAAAACCAATGCATATTAAAAAATATAAAAGAAAATTATAAAAATATTTTAACACCTTTAGAAGATAATTGGAATCCTGATGCTATAGAAGCACAAGCTTTTGCATATTTAGCAAGTAAAAGTTTAAAAAGTATACCTTATACCTGGAAAAGAATCACAGGTATAAAAAGTAAATCTTCAGGTGGAATGTTAGATTTTCCTGACTAATTTGTATTTTTACTTACATATTTTTCAATTTTATTCTGGATATCATCCAAACTTTTGGAAAAAAAATGGTCAGCACCATTTATTTTTTTATAATCAATTTTTAAATTTTTTTGTTTATTTAATTTTTCTACTAGTTCTGTAACGCATTCTTCTTCTACAATCTTATCTTCTGTACCTTGAATTATTAATCCATTTGCTGGACAGGGAGCTAAGAAAGAAAAGTCATATAAACTTGCTGGTGGACTAATAGCTATAAATCCAGAAATTTCAGGTCTTCTCATTAATAATTGGAGTGCCAACCAAGCACCAAAAGAAAAGCCTGCTATCCACGTAGTTCTGGCTGTAGGATTCTCTGCTTGCAACCAATCTAAAGCAGCAGCTGCATCCGTTAGTTCGCCTATACCATTATCATATGTTCCTTGACTTCTACCGACTCCTCTAAAATTAAATCTTAGTGTAGAAAAATTAGAATTCTTAAAAGCCTGATAAGTTCTATATACTAGCTTGTTATTCATAGTACCACCTTGTCTTGGGTGTGGATGTAAAACCACGCAAAGTGGAGAATTATCTAGATTTCCTTTTTGATATCTAGCTTCTAATCTTCCTTCTGGTCCAGGTATAATAATTTCCGGCATTGTAATTCCATATTGATGCTAATAAGTATACTATATAACATGTATATTATATAACATTAAGCATATAAGCTTGTTTAAATTTAATATAAATAGTATTTAATTATACTTTAATAAAGTATTATTTAAATAAAAAAAATTATATCGATAATATAGGGATATTTTATAAATTATTTTGAGGTATTAAATTGTTTTATTCTATCAAAGATCAAATTGCATCTATAAAGAAGAGAGATCCTGCAGCTCGCTCTGTATTAGAAATTTTATTATGCTATCCTGGCTTACATGCTTTATTTTTTCATAGAATATCAAATTTTTTATGGAAGTATCACTTATATTTAGTAGCCAGATTTATATCGCACATAGGTAGAGTATTTACAGCAATAGAAATTCATCCTGCAGCAAAAATAGGAAAAAGATTTTTTATAGACCATGGAGCTGGAGTTGTAATAGGAGAAACAGCTGAAATTGGTAATGATGTACATATATATCATCAAGTAACTTTAGGTGCTATTACTTCTGAAAAAGTAAAAAGACACCCAACAGTTGGAAATGGAGTGATTATAGGTTCAGGAGCTAAATTACTTGGTCCAATTACAATTGGAGATAATGCAAAAATTGGAGCTAATGCTGTCGTGATAAATGATGTTGCTGCTGGAGCTTCAATGATAGGTATACCAGCAAAAGAGTTTATAAAATAGAATTTAGAATCAAATGAATATGTTAAGAGACTAAAATATGAGTTTATATCTAGATTATAATGCTTCAGCACCTATTATTAGTGATGTTGTTGAAATCATGAATAATTCTTTAGAAATTATTGGAAACCCTTCATCAATTCATTCTTCTGGAAGAAAAGCTAGAAAAGCAATAGAAGATTCTAGAGAAATAATTGCGAAAACTATAGATTGCAACCCTAAAAATATTATTTTTACTTCTGGAGCTACAGAAGCCAATACTTTAGCCTTAAATTGTTCAAAAGAAATGAAAACATTTATTTCATCCATAGAACATGACTCAGTATTAAAACAAAACATTAATGCTAATATTATTCCAGTAACATTAAATGGAATAGTAAATTTAGAAGTTTTAGAAAATGATTTAAAAAAAACAACTGCAGAAAAATTATTTGTTTCAATTATGGCTGTGAATAATGAAACGGGAATAATTCAACCTTTAGAGGATATTTCAAAAATATGTAAGAAATATAATGCTATTTTACATGTTGATGCTGTTCAAGCTATTGGAAGAATAACTATTTCAATGAATAATCTTGATATAGATTTGCTTACTATTTCTTCTCATAAAATTGGTGGACCTAAAGGTGTAGGCTGTTTGGCAGTTAGTGATCAAATTTATTCCCTACTTTCTCCTATAATTATGGGAGGTGGCCAAGAAAGAGGTTTTAGAGGAGGAACAGAAGCCGTCAATCAAATTATTGGATTTGGTGCTGCTGCTGAATATTCTCAAAAGTTAAAATTAGTTAATACTCTTAATTCTAGAGAGGCTTTAGAAGAAAAAATATTTTCTATGCTTCCAAATGCAGTGATTATAGGTAAAAATTCACCAAGAGTTGCAAATACATCTTTAATAGCTTTTAAAAATATATCAGCAGAAAGTTTAGTTATAGCTTTAGATATTGAAGGCTATGAAGTAAGCTCAGGTTCAGCATGCTCTTCTGGAAAGATAAGTGATAGTCATGTATTAAAAGCTATGCATTTGGATGAAAGTTTAGTCAAAGGAGCAATTAGAATTAGTTTATGTAGAAGTTTAAATAAAAGTGAAATATTATCTTTTTGCGCTATTTTAAAAAGAGTAATTAATAAAATTTCAAATAAAAAGAAAATTATATAATGAAACCTATTTATTTAGATTATCAATCATCTACACCAACAGATGAAAATGTATTGAAAAAAATGATACCTTACTTTTCTGAGGTTTATGGTAATCCACATTCCTCAAATCATCAATATGGATTAGATGCCTATGATTCCACAGAAAATGGTCGAAAAAAAATAGCTCAGGCAATTGGTGCACAAACGGAAGAAATAATTTTTACTTCTGGCGCAACTGAGTCTAATAATTTAGCTATAAAAGGCTCATTTTTATATAGAAAGAAAAAACATAATAGAAAGAAAATTATTATTGCAGCTACAGAGCATAAATGTGTAATTGAAGCGGCTAATTCTCTTACTTCACTTGGTGCTTTAGTAAGTGTAATAGACGTAAATGACAAGGGTGAGATTAATTTAGATCAATTAAAGAGTGAAATAAACAGTGAAGTAGCATTAGTCTCAATCATGTTAGCTAATAACGAAATTGGTATAATACATCCTATTAAAAAAATATCTAAAATTTGTAAGAAATTTAATGTTTGGCTTCATTCAGATGCAGCACAAGCATTAGGGAATATGGATATTAAAGTTAATGACTTAGGTGTAGACTTACTTAGTATATCCAGCCATAAACTTTATGGCCCTAAAGGTATAGGTTGTTTATTTGTAAGAAGACGACCTAGAATAAGACTGTTTGCTCAGATAGATGGTGGAGGACAGGAAAGACTAATGAGATCAGGAACATTGCCAACCCCATTAATTGTTGGTTTTAGTGAAGCTATGTATATTGCAAACCAAAATTTAGAAAAAAATATAAAAAAATTAAAATCTTTAAGAGAAAGGCTCCATAATCACTTTTTAAAGTTTGATAATAAAATAATTTTAAATGGAACAGAATTAAATAAAAATCGTTTACCTAATAACTTAAACTATTTAGTGGAAGGAGTTAATGCGATAGAACTTACAGAATCCTTGGGTAATCATGTAGCATTTTCAACAGGGTCTGCCTGTTCAACAGGAAGTATTGAACCTTCTTATGTTCTTACTTCTATAGGTTTAGCTAAAGAGCAAGCATTATCATCTTTCAGAATATCAGTTGGGTTAAAAACTACTCCAGAAGAGGTGGATGAGGCAGCTAAAATTATATGTAGTAAGATTGATTTTTTAAGAAAATAAAGAGGATTGTTTGGTGCCTAATATAATTTTTAAAAAAAATAATAAAGAAATATTAGTTAAAGAAAAAAGCGACAAATTAACTATATTGGAAGTTGCCCAAAATAATGGAATTGAGATAGAAGGCGCATGTGAAGGTTCACTTGCTTGCTCAACCTGTCATATTATTGTAGATAAGGAATGGTATAATAAATTGAAAGAGCCAAGTTGGGATGAAGAAGATATGTTAGATTTAGCAACTGGCTTAACAGTAACTTCAAGATTAGGTTGTCAAATAGTATTGTCAAAAGAATTAGATGGTTTGAAAGTCACTCTACCTTCTAGTAAAAATGATGTTCGCTTGAATAAAAATAAATATTAATTGAGGTAATATGAAAAAAATACATAGACCAAATATGGAAAAATTATCAAATTTGCCTGACTTTCCTTATGAAGCTAAGTATGAAAATAGCATTATAGGTTTTGAAGAATATAAAGATATGAAAATGGCGTATATTGATGAGGGAAATCCAAAATCAGAATTAACTTTTTTATTGTTACACGGTTCTCCAACTTGGTCTTATATGTGGAGGCATTTTATAAAGGAAATAGAGAAATTAAATTATAGAGCAGTAGCATTTGACCTGCCTGGGTTTGGTAGGTCTGATAAACCACTTGATGAATCAGCTTACACATTTCATTCTATGAGGGAATCAATAATTTGTATGATTAAAAGGCTTGAGCTCAAAAATATTGTTTTAGTAGTTCATGAGTGGGGAGGGTTTTTAGGATTAACTATTCCTATGGATATGCCAGAATTATTTGATGGCATGATAATACATAATACGACATTAGCTACGGGTAATAACTTAATGTCAGATAGTTACACAGATTGGAGACAATATATTAAAGATAATCCAGATTTAAATGTAAGAGCTATTATGGCTAGAACTAACAAAATACTTAGTTTAAAAGAGTGTAATAATTATCATGCGCCATTCGACGATTATGATAGCAAAGTTGCTTTAAGAACAATGCCAAAAATATTTCCTAATAATCAAAAAAAAGATGGTGCAGAAATATCACAAAGAGCCCAAGACTGGTTTAGTAATGAGTTTGATGGATTGGCTTTATCTGTATCTGGTATGAGAGATCCCTTATTTCCACAAGATGCATTAAATAGGTTTTATAGTTCAATTAAGGGTATTCACAAGCTTCCAGGTGTTGATAATGCAGGACATTTTTTACCAGAGTGGGCTATGGAATATGGAGAGCAATTAATAAAAAAATACGTAAATTTAAGAGAAAAATTTCTTCAGGAAAAAGAAAATACAATTAATAATAGTGATAATGATAATACAAACAATGTCTAAGAATAGAAAAATAAAAAAAGTAGCTGTAGCAATGTCAGGCGGAGTTGATAGCTCTGTAGCAGCAGCTATGATGGTTGAAAAAGGTTATGAAGTCATCGGGTTAACCATGCAATTATATGATAATGGTAAAGTAAGTGCTTCTGGAAGTAAAACATGTTGTGCAGGACAAGATATTTATGATGCAAAGAGGGTTTCAGATAAGCTAGGTATAAAACATTATACTCTAGATTATGAAAAACGTTTTCTGGATAATGTAATAAAGGATTTTGCAGATAATTATGCCAATGGATTAACACCTATACCATGTATAAGATGTAATCAAAGAATGAAATTTAAAGATTTATTAGATACTTCTTTGGACTTAGGAGCTGATTTTTTAGTTACAGGACATTATGCAAGTATTAAGGGAAGGGGTAATGATATTGCTTTATATAGAGCAAGAGATATTTCACGTGATCAAAGTTATTTTCTATTTGCCACTCCTCAAGAAATATTAAAAAATATTTCATTCCCTCTAGGAGAAATTACAAAACAAGAAACTAGAGATTATGCAAAAAAAATGAATCTTTCTGTATCTAATAAACCTGAGTCACAAGATATCTGCTTTGTTCAATCTACTGCAAAAAGAGGTTATAGAGAAATAGTTCAAAAATTAAGGCCGGATGTTAAGAAATCTGGAAATATAATACATGTTAATGGAGAAGTAATGGGAAAGCATGTTGGGATAGACTCTTTTACAGTAGGACAAAGGAGGGGATTAGGAGTAATATCAAACGATGGAACTCCATTATATGTTACAAAAATAGATGCTAAGGAAAATAATATATATGTAGGTTCTGAATCGGACATGGAAATAAAAAAATTTAATATCTCAGAAATAACCTGGCTAGATAAAACAAATAAATTAAATTTTTTTAAAGATGTTGATGTCCAATTAAGTTCTGAGCATATTACCCAGAAAGCTGATATTAATATTGAAGATTCTGCAGAAGCTATAATATCTCTTAAAGAACCAAATTATAGAGTAGCTCCAGGGCAAGCTTGTGTTGCTTATGATAAAAATAGGGTTTTAGGTGGTGGTTGGATTTCTGGAAATTTATCTTTATGATTAAATTCTATAAATAATGCAAAATAAAAATAATAAATCAGTACTCAATGGTATAGGTTTAATGATAATTGCTACAGTGCTATTTTCTGTTATGCATGCATCAATTAAACATATGTCTTCAAATATGCATCCATTTGAAATTGCCTTTTTTAGAAACTTATTCGGTTTATTAGTTATTGCTCCCTGGTTTATTAAGTATGGAATAGAGCCATTAAAAACAAAAAAAATTAAATTACATATGGCACGTTCATTTTTTAATGTAATTGCAATGTTGTCTTTTTTCTATTCATTAAGTATCGCACCTTTAGCTGATGTTGCATCTTTAGCATTTACAGCACCTTTATTTGCAAGTATTTTAGCAGTTTTTTTTCTAAAAGAAATAATAGGTGTAAAAAGGATTTTAGCAATAATAGTAGGTTTTTTAGGCGCTATTATTATAATAGATCCCGTTTATTCATCAATAAATAATGGTCATATTTTTACTTTATTATCTGCTTCAGTTTGGTCCGTATCATTAATTATAATTAAAATTTTAGGACGCACTGAAAGTAGTGTAACCATTACATCCTATATGGTTATCATAATGATTCCTTTATCTGGTATAGCAGCACTTTTTCACTGGGAAGCACCTAGTATAAATGATTTAATATTTCTTATGATTATAGGTATTTCAGGTACAGCCGCTCAAATGTTATTAGCCCAAGCATTAAGACAGGGGGATACTAGTATTATAATGCCTTTTGATTTCCTTAAATTAATTTGGGCAGTTGTAATAGGTTATTTATTTTTCTTCGAAGTGCCTTCAATAAATACTTGGTTAGGAAGTATAATAATTTTTTTAAGTACTTTATATATAGCTAATAGAGAAAGAGTATTATCAAAAGAAAGAAATATTAAAAATATTACTCAACCAGTTGACCAATAGTAAAATAAATAGTTCTTTATTTTTTTAATATCATACTATAAAAAGTATCTAAGTATTAATGGCGAAGTAGCTCAGTTGGTTAGAGCAGCGGAATCATAATCCGAAGGTCGTAGGTTCAAATCCTACCTTC
>PTKH01000011.1 GCA_002937655.1 Alphaproteobacteria bacterium MarineAlpha9_Bin3
TTAGATAATGCATTAGCAAAATATTTAGATGAATTGGAGAAACCTCAGGAAATAGATGCACCGCAAGTCTCAGAATCTGATGATCCAGGCGATAGAGGAGGAGAAAATGGAGCTCAGTCTAATGAAAGAGAAAATTTAGAAGAAAAATTAGAAGATATTGCAGAGTTAACAGCTTCTGGTTCTTTAGATGAGGCGCAGGATCAGCTTGATCAAATGCAAGATATGTCAGAAGGAGTGGATAGAGATGCATTAGGTGAAGCAATGGGAGAACAAGAAACGGATAGCCAACCTATGGCAATGCAACAAATATCTGAAATGATGCAAGAACAAGAAGCTTTAATGGAAGATTCCTTTGAACAGTCTTTGAATGCTGCTCAAGCTGATCAAAAAACACCTGGTTCCGGCCCAGCAAATGCAGGACAAAAACAAGAAACTTTAAGACAGCAGTTAGAAGATGTAATGCATGAGATTAGTGAATCAGATAATCCTGTTCCTGAGGAGTTAGGTAGAGCTGAAAGGTCTATGAGACAAGCACAAAAAGAACTGCAGAGAGGCAGACCAGATAGAGCGCAGGTAGCTCAAGGACGTGCGATAGAGCAACTTAAGAAAGCAGCTGAAAAAATGGATAAAATGCATTCTGGAAACGGCCCTAGTCAAATGGCAGGAGATAGTAATGGAAATAGTGATAGAGATTCAAGGGATCCATTAGGAAGAGTTCCTCCAGGGCAAGGTAATTCTCCCGGAGGTGACGTAGGGATTATAATGGAGTCTGATAATACAAAAGCAAAAAAAATTGTGAAACAACTCTATAAAAAAGCTGAAAATTCTATTAAAGGTTCTATCGAGAGAAATTATGTAGATAGTTTATTAGATTGGTATTAGTTTAATTATCTATCAAATTCCCTTCCAAATAAATTTCCACCTTCAATAGGTATACCAAAACTAATTAAAAGGTCTGATAAAAATTTAGGTATGGGTATTGTATTTCCGTATACGATAATGAGGCCTAAATACAAAATTGAAAATGTTATACATAAAGTAATAATCCAAAATACACATAATCCTAAATTAGTAGATAATTCTGCTACATTATCTTGCCTCCATTTTGCATTACAATAGGAACATTGAACCATTTTTCCTTCAGGAGGTATAAGATTATCTAGTACTTTAAATTTAGTTTCACATTTATTACATATTATAATCAAATTATTTCTCTATACAGTATAAATAATATTTATTTTAATATAGTTTTTCTAATTAATATATTAATCTCTTTAATATTTTATTATGATTCTGATATTTTTTTTTATAGATTTAAACTTGTAGAGTATAAAATTGATTAGTAAGAAATTTATAATTTTTATATTTATAGTGATTCTGGCTTATATTATGTCTTTTATAAACTTTATTAAGAATTTAGAGAAAGAAAATAGTAATTACACTAAATCTAATAACATTGTTGTAATTACAGGAAACGCGGGTAGATTAAAAGCTGCCGTTAATTTAATGACTTTAAATAAAGAAGCCAGTTTACTAATCAGCGGTGTTGCTAAAGGCGTTAAATATTCAGAAATAATTAAAAATAATATAATAAATAAAGAAAAAGTTAAACTTGGGTATAATGCCCAAAGTACTCTTGGTAATGCAGTTGAGACAAAAATTTGGATAAATAAAAATAATATAAAAGACTTTATTTTAATAACTGATGATTGGCATATGAAAAGAACATTATTACTTTTTAGAAATTCTATGCCAAATATTAAGATTTTTCCTTATAAATTAAAATCTAGTTCTGAAGAGTTAAAAGAACGTTTTCTTTTTGAAGAACATTTGAAATATTTAGTATCCCACTTTCAAGTGATTTATTTATGGGCTCTAAATTGATCTTTCTTCGCTCAGTAATATTTAATTTATTATTTTTGATCATAAGTGCAATTGTAGGTTTAATATTTTTACCTTGCATAATATCAAAATCATTAACTACAAATGTTTCACATAAGTGGGCAATAATAACTATTTATTTACTAAATAAAATTTGTAAAATTGAAATTGATATAGATAAAACAGAATTAAAAAAATATAATAACAAACAAGTATTATTCGCTATTCGCCATGAATCGGTATTAGAAACAATATTGTTTTTAGCATATTTTCCTAATATAAAATATGTGGTGAAAAAGGAACTTTTATATGTTCCTTTTTATGGCCTATTTGTATGGCGTTCTGGTCATATATTGATTAATAGAAAAGCAAGATCTAAAACTATATTTTTTATGCTAAGGAAAATCAAATTATGTTTGTCTAAAAAAGAAAGTGTGGTTTTATTTCCCCATGGGACAAGAGTTAAACCTAATACAAATATTGATATTAAATCAGGTATTTATGCAATTTATAAGCATTTAAATATTCCTATAGTTCCAGTATATATTAATTCAGGTTATGTATGGGACAGAAAAGGTTTAATAAAAAGGCCTGGAAAGGTAAGAATTACACTTTTTGATACAATAAAAAGAGGGCATGGTAAGAAAGAGTTCTTAAAAATATTAAATATAAAGTTAAATAAATATATTTAGTATATACTAATCTTATTTTTATATAATTTAGTACAATATTTGTATTAGTTAGAATTGGGTACAATATGAAAAATATTTTTAAAAACGTTCTAATCTGCTTGGCTGTAATTTTTGCTGGTATATTAATTTTCTATATATTTGTTAATTCTCGCCCAATAGCAATGGCTAAAAAAGAAACTACTGATTTACCAATAGTAAATACTTATATGTTATCTTCTATAAAATATTTATCTAATATTAAAACTTACGGAGAGATTGTTAGTGAGAGGATATTGAATATTAAATATAGAGATAAAGGTAAGGTCGCTAAAGTTGGTGAAAATATAAATAATGGAGCGTATATAAAAGAAGGTGATTTAATATTTAAAATTGATTCTTTTTATATTGAGAATGAAATTAAAGAAAAATTGGCTTCTCAAAAGATTTTATATCTCAAGTTAAAAAAAACAAACTTACAGATTGAGGCTTCTGAGTTGAAAAATAAAGAGATAGTTATTCAAAGAGATATAATAAAAAATCAGTTGAATAGGAGGACTGCTGTAAAATCAAAAGTGTTTTCAGATAACTCGATAGATGAGCTTAGGTTATCGCTTAGCATTAAAGAGCAAAGTTTAATAGATAACATTGAATTATTAAAGCTTTTAAATATTGAGTTAGAAACACTTAATTTAGAAATTGATAGATTGCAAACTATAGTCAATAAATTAAAAAATGATCTTTTAGAGACTACTGTTATTGCGCCATTTTCTGGGCATTTATCCAATTTAAATATAGAAGTTGGAAAAGAAATATCTAGTAATGATCAATTAGGTATTTTAAGCGATACAGATAATTTAGAAGTAAAGTTTTTTATAGGAGGAAGTGATTATTATAAACTTAGACAGTTTCAAGATAATGGTTTGAATAATATAGTTGAAATAAAATGGTTGATAGGTAATAAATTTTATGAGACTAGGGGAAAAATTGTTAGAATAGATGGTGAAGTTAATAAAGAAATTGCGGGCATTAATGTGTATGCTAAGATTCAAAAATCTTTACCTAAATTACCATTAGGAGCTTTTGTAGAAATTAATTTAAATAGTGATCTTCCCCAAAAAGCTATAAAGGTACCTAGTTCATCTATATTTAACAATAAATATATTTATCTAGTAAAAGATAGCAGATTAATTCAAGAAGAAATAGTTATCATAAGTGAGGAGCAAGATGGTGTTTTAATTGAGGATAAAAATTTATCTGGAAATTATATCACTACAACTCGCTTGAGTAACATGCAAGATAATTTACGAGTTAGCGTAATAAATAAATAATTTTATAAATATTATATGAAAGTTACTTAATTTGAATATATTAAATCTTTTTGCAACTCATAAAACTGCTTCTAATGTACTGATGGTAATAATATTATTATTTGGATTGTTAGGGTTACTAAAAATAAATGTACAGTCTTTACCTGATTTTGGTTTTGACTTAATTACTGTAAGTGTAGATTGGAAAAGTGCTAGCCCGCGAGATGTAGAAAACCAAATTATTAAATCTATTGAACCAGAAGTAAGAACAATAGATGGAGTTAGAAAAGTCAACTCTACAGCTAGAGAAGGAGTTGGACAGTTAAGTATTGAATTTGTAAAAAATACTGATATGCAGAGAGCTTTATCAGATGTTAATTCAGCTATTAGTAGAATTCAAAGTTTACCTGAAGATTCTGAAAAACCTAAAGTAAGAAGAATAATTAGATATGAGACCGTTGGAAGAATTCTCTTATATGGAGATATATCTGAGGATCAACTTCGAGATAATGCAAAAAAAGTTCGTGATGATTTACTAAATTTAGGAATAGATAAAATCAATATATTAGGAATGAGAGATAAAGAGATCATAATTGCTTTAGAACCTTTATCATTAATGACTTTTAAAAAATCTATGCAAGATTTTGCAGATAATATTTTTGCTTTTTCAAAAGATTTTCCAGCAGGTACTATTGAAGATCTAGATACTAGAAAGATAAAATTAACTGGAAATAAAAATACAATTGAAGAGTTAAAAGATATATCAATAATTAGCGGAGAATTTGGCGAACAAGTGTATTTGAAAGATATAGCTAATATATATACAAATTATGATAGTGAAGGACAATATGGGTTAGTAAATAACAAACAAGCTATAAGTCTTGATATAAAAAGAGCAGCTGGTAGAAACTCTTTAAAGATGGCTAAAATATTAGAAAATTATGTACGTGATTTTCAACAAAATTCACCAACTAATTTAAATATAAAAATCTATGATTTAAGCGTTCAATCGGTAAGAGACAGAATTAATCTCTTAATAAAGAATGGCTTAGGAGGTCTAGTCTTAGTAGTAATAATCTTATTTTTATTTTTATCAGGAAGAGTAGCATTTTGGGTAGCATTTGGAATTCCTATTGCTTTAGCAGGTACTTTAGGAGTGATGTTAGTATCTGGACAGACTATAAATATGGTGAGTTTATTTGCATTAATTATGATGCTTGGTATTATTGTAGATGATGCAATTGTGGTCGCCGAATATGCACAAACATGTCACGAAGATGGCGATGATGCATTTATAGCCGCAAAAAAAGGTGCTAGTAAAATGTTTCTGCCTGTTTTTACTGCAGCTATAACTACTGTTGCTGCGTTTATACCTATTTTTTTAATTTCGGGTATAATAGGTCAAGTTATTGAAGCTATTCCTTTGGTAGCAATTGCCGTTTTAATAGCCTCTCTTATAGAATGTTTTCTGATATTACCTGGTCATCTATCACTAGCTTTAAACAAAAAAATAATTAATATTTCAAGCTTTAGAAGTAAGTTTAATAAACATTTTTTTTATATTAGACAAAAATATTTTCGTAATTGGGTAGGATATGCAACAAAATATAGATATGTTACTTTATCATCTACTCTTTCTATTTTAGTAATAGTATTAGGGTTGATGTCTGGAGGAAGAGTATCTTTTGTATTTTTTCCTTCTCCAGAGCCAGATATTATTTATGTTAATTTTAACTTTTCTCCTGGTTCTTCAAGAGAAAATTCCATATTTATGATTAATGAACTAGAAAGATCATTAAAAATATCTGATTATAACAAAGAGGTAAAAACATATTTTTCTGTTATTGGAAAATCTCTGGGACTTCCAGGTAGTGTTCAACAGATTCAAGGTCAACATTTAGGTGCAATGGTTGTAGAACTTATAAGTTCAGACAAAAGAGATACAGAAATTAGTACTTTGATAAGTTTATGGAAAAAAAATATATTAAAACCAGCGGGTTTAGAAACTATTGCTATATCTTCAAAGAGACAAGGGCCTCCAGGCAAAGATATAGATATAAGAATTATTCCTAATACTAAAGAGAATGATATTAGACAAACTAAAGAAATTGCAAATGAGGTAAAAAACTTACTAGCTAAATATGAAGGCGTTAGCGATATCTATGATGATTTGCCTTGGGGAAAGGAGGAATTAGTTTTAAAACTTAGGCCACTTGGAAAATCTCTAGGCTTTACTACTGTTGAAGTTGCAAATCAAATACGTGCTGCTTTTAGGGGAATTATAGTACAAAGGTTTTCTGATGGATCTGAAGAAATAAAAATAAGAATTAGATATGACAATAATAGGCTTAAAGAGATTGATTTAAAAAATATGTATATTATGACATCTGCAAAGAACTTTATACCACTAAGTCAAATTATAGAATTAGAATATGAAAAAGGTTTTTCTATTATTAGAAGAGAAAATGGAAAATCTGAGGTTTCTGTTACTGCTGAACTTGATGAAAAAATTACTGCTCCTTCAACCATATTAAATGCCTTATCTAAAGGTCCTTTAGATGAAATTATTACTGATAAAAATCATAGTTGGAGGTTAGCGGGAAGATCAGAGGAGCAAAATGAAACTCTAACAGATATGAAAATAGGTACAATTATTGGTTTAATATTAATATTTATAATCTTATCTGGAGTATTTTCTTCATATTTAAGACCTTTGATAGTAATGAGTATAATTCCTTTTGCTGCATTAGGGTCAATTATAGGTCATTGGCTTACAGGCTTTAATATAACTATTTTATCCTTAGTTGCGCTTCTAGGATTAGCCGGTATTGTTATTAATGACTCGATAATTATGGTTTCTACAATTGATAATAAAATAAAAAAAGGAATTGATATAGTTAATGCCGCAATAGAAGGTGCATGTGAAAGGTTTAGAGCAGTAATTTTGACTTCTTTGACAACAATATCAGGTTTAATTCCTCTTTTATTTGAGGGCAGTACTCAAGCACAATTTCTTAAACCTATGGCCATTACAATTGTTTTTGGTTTAATTGCTACTACTTTTTTAGTATTATTTTTAGTTCCTGCATTAATATTAGTTCAAAATGATTTTACAAAAATTTTTATAAAAATTAAAACTAAAATATATGAGTAATATTTTAAGGAGATTTAAAATTGTTTATCGTTATAGTAAAATTTAAGATTCCTAAAGGTAAAAATATTTATGATATAAAAGAAAAGTTTATAGAAACAGCACCTATGTATCAAAATACAAATGGTTTAATTAGAAAAAATTACTTATTAAATGAGGATGAAAATATTGCTGGTGGTGTTTATATTTTTAATAATTCTAACAATGCTTATACATGGTTTGATGAAGACAGAATTCAGTGGTTAACTGAAAGGTATTCTAATCCTGAAATTTATTATTTTGACTCTCCGGTGGAAGTTGATAATGAATCAAAAAATATTCATATAAAATAATAGATTAAAAAGTATTTATTATTTTTTCCAAAAAGAAGGCATTATTAATATTAAAACAGCTAAGAATTCTAATCTACCAATAATCATGGAGAAAGATAATAACCATTTAGCTTGATCTGGTAAATTGCTAAAGTTACCTAGTGGACCGATTTCATTACTTAAACCTGGTCCAACAACAGCAATAGAAGTAGCAGCAGCAGAAAAAGCAGTTAGCATATCTAGTCCCATCCAATATAATAAGCCGGCAATAATAATAACTGATAAAATAAATAAAAATATTATAGCTAATATTGATAAAGTCGTTTTGTCATCAATAATTGCTTTAGAGTATGTTACTTTTAGTATTTGGTGAGGTCGAATTACTTTTTGTATTTGTTGAAGTATTACTTTAAAAAGAATTTGTATTCTAAATATCTTTATTCCGCCAGTTGTTGAACCTGTACAACCTCCTATAAGCATAAATATAAAAAGTAAACTGATCGCAAAACTTCCCCATTCAGAAAAATCTTCTGTAGAGTAACCTGTTCCTGTGATTATAGAAATTACATTAAAGGAAGAAACACGCAAGGATTCTATAAAATTATAATTCAATTTAAGATTAAGCCAAATCGCTACAATTAGTATAGAAATTAATATGGTTATAAAAAAGCCTCTTACTTGTTTATCACTAAAAATTAATTTTATATTATGTAAAGATTTAGCGTATATAATAAACGGCAAGCTTGCAGCAATCATTCCTAGAATTATTACTATTTCAATTAATAAGCTATCAAAGTGTCCTATAGAATTATTTTTAGTAGAATATCCTCCAGTTGCTATAGTTGTCATAGAATGGCAAATAGAGTCAAATATATCCATTCCTGCAAAAGATAATAATGACGCACAAACAAAAGTGAAAATTGTATAAATTATTATTATAGATTTAGCTAAATTGTTAACTCTTTCCTTAAGTTTGTCATTTGGTTCTATTTGTTCTGAGAAAAAAAGTTGTAATCCAGTTATATGAAGCAGAGGTAAAGCAGCGACGGCCATAACTATAATCCCTACTCCTCCTAACCATTGTAATATTGATCTCCATAATAGGATTCCGTTAGAAGAATTTTCTATATTAACTAATATAGTAGAGCCTGCAGTAGTTATTCCACTTGTAGCCTCAAAAAAAGCATCAGTATAGCTTAAATTAAGGTTAGATAAATAAATTGGTAGGGCTGAAATTCCAGCTAAAAATATCCATGACATAACACTTAGTAGGAAAGTTTCCCTGCTTCCTATTTTAGTATTTTTATTCTTAAAAGCTAAAATTATGGTAAAACCCATTAAAAAACTAATTATTCCAGTTGAAGCAAATATACTCCAATTTTTATGGTTATTAAATAAGTCAAAAAGAGCGGGAATAATCATCATACACCCGAGAGTGGAAATTAAAAATCCTATAATATATAAAACAGATCTAAAATTCATATTTAACTCTTATTATTATGATAATTTATAATAAACCTTTTTGAATTTTTAATCAGGTATACTTTTCAAATTAATTTAAAATCACTTTTTTAAATGGACTATCTAAAGAAAAAGTTGGAATTATTATTTTTAAAGATTTATTTTGTCCGCAAATCATATTGTATTCTCCTTTCATAAATCCAGAAGGTTTTGATAAAGGTGTTCCGCTAGAATATTGAAAAGATTTTTTGGGTTCTATGATTGGTTGTAATCCTATTACACCGGAGCCTTTTACTTCTTGTATATGACCAGTTTCATCAGTTATTTCCCAATATCTATCAATTAACTGTATAGCTTCATTCCTATTATTTTCAATTAAAATATGATAAGCCCAAACCCATAAATTTTGATTTGTATCAGATTGTTCATCTAAAAAATTAGTTTTGACACTAACCCTAATATTATCAGTTAAAAGTGAATATGGGTATTTTGTATTGCCTTTAATATATGTTTCCATCTAATTATACCCTATGGTTTATTGCTACAACTAGCGCCGCCCAAAACACAAAACTTAGAGCAAAATGGATGATTTAAATAAACTCTTTTAAATGAATTCTTTAGATTACTACCATAACTAAAATTATTTTCATATGGTATTAAAGTACAAGACACTACATGAGTTTTTGAATCTTCTTTACGTTTTACTATCATTCTGGAATTAGCACACATCATATCTTTAGGATTACTATCTAATATTTCCCAACAACTTTTTGTAATTTCTGGAGTATTATCTTGTAAATTCATTTCAGGAAATAATACTAAATGATCATTATTATAAGCATTAATATCTAGATTGTTCTCTTTAAATAATTTTGCAAAGCCATCTCTTACAATTTTTTCGTCTTTATTTATTATTCTTGAAGCAATATTAATTCTAAAATTATTATTTACAAGCCATCTAATCCCTTTAATGGCTTTATCCCATGTATTAATACCTCTAATCTTCTCGTGCTCTTCTTTATTAAAATGATCAAGCGAAATTCTTAAGGTTAGTTTGGAGTAATTTGAAAATTTTATTAATTCTTTAATTTTATTCAGCATAGGTTGCATAGCATTAGTTAGAACTAAGATATTATAATTCTCTTTTATAAATAAACTTAATATTGATATTATTTCTTTATTCATAAAAGGTTCTCCACCAGTAATACCTATTGTATTACAAGATAAATTATATTTCTTTATTTGCTTTAAATATTTTTCTACATCTTTTTGGGTTAAATATAATAATTTATTATTAGTCGGGCTTGATTCTATATAACAACCTTCACAAGAGATATTACATAAAGTTCCGGTATTAAACCATAAGGTGTTCAAGCCATTAAATTTCACATAAGCTCTTTCATCGCCTAATGCAGTTATATACTTATGATTAAATTTTTTTTCTATTTTACTCATAATAAATCTTTATGATTTAATTTTTTCTTCTTACTATACTTATACTTTGTAAGGTCATAATCAACTCATTATTACTATTAAATACTTTAGAATCTATGATCATACTGCCTATATTAGGTTTTGATTTACTTGGTGTTTTACTAATAATTTCTAGTTCTCCTTTAATAGTTTCATTAGGAAATAGAGGTTTTAGCCATCTTATCTGATTCATACCTGGAGAGCCTAGTGAGGCTAAATCAATTAATAAACCATCATATAGCATTCTCATGTATAGAGAACAGGTATGCCAACCAGAAGCACATAAGCCTCCAAAGAGAGAATCTTTAGCTTTTTCTTTATCAATATGAAATGGTTGTGGATCAAATTTTTTTGCAAATTCAATTATTTCTTTTTCTGAAATTGATATAGGGCCAATTTCAATTTTTTGACCTACAGATAGATCTTCATAATATATCATTTTTTTCATTATTTACCTTTAAATTTATTAAATCTAAACTATGTTGTTATTAACAGCATAATATACTATATTGGGCATCATATAACTGCTATAATATGATCCTACAAATATTACATATTTAGGTGCTTTTATAGTTAAAAATAATGAATTAAGATACATAAATGCATTTATTTTAATTCTAGCAATTAATTTTATTATTTATGTTTGCTTGTAGGTTAAATTTTGTTTAATCTCCGCATCTTTAGAATTGATATATGTATGAATGTGAGAATGAAGAAATAAGAATGAGAAATAAAAATAAAAATATTAGTTTTAGTAAAAGACCTAGTAACCAAGGCTTGTATGACTCTAACTTCGAGCATGATGCATGTGGAATAGGGTTTGTAGCTAATATTAAAGGTAATAAAGAGCATTCAATCATATTGGATGGTTTAAAAATTTTAGATAATTTAACTCATAGGGGTGCTGTGGGTGCAGACCCAACATTAGGTGATGGTGCAGGATTACTTCTTCAGATTCCTGATCAATTTTTAAGGGAAGAATGTAAAAAAGAAGGTATAATACTTCCTAACGAGGGTAGTTACGCTGTTGCGCAGGTATTTTTTCCGAATGATAATTCTTCAATAAAATATACAAAAGAAATATTTACAAAAGTTCTAGAAGAAAATAATACTGAGATAATTTTTTGGAGAAAAGTGCCAGTAAATGAAAAAGCAATATCTAAGTCACTGAATTCTACTGCACCTGTAATAATGCAAGCATTTGTAATACCTAAAGATAAAAATATTAATCAGGATGAGTTAGAAAGAAAAATATTCATAGTTAGAAAAATTTTATCAAATCAGTTTAGGACGGATAAAATTTTAATCAAAAAGAATCAAAATATTTATATATGTTCTTTTTCTAGCAGAACTTTAAACTATAAAGGCATGCTTTTATCTGATACCGTTGGCGCATATTTTACTGATTTAGAGGACAAAAGAGTAGTTAGCGCATTAGCTCTTGTGCATCAAAGATTTTCTACTAATACTTTTCCATCTTGGGATTTAGCTCAACCTTTTAGAATGATATGTCATAATGGAGAAATTAACACACTTCGTGGGAACGTTAATTGGATGAATGCTAGAAAGCATATGATGTCATCAAAAGTTTTAGGAGATGATTTAAAAAAAATATGGCCCATAATTGCTGAGGGCCAGTCTGATTCAGCATGTTTTGATAATGCTTTAGAATTATTAATTATGGGAGGATATAGCTTATCTCACGCGATGATGTTGTTAATTCCAGAGGCCTGGCAAAATAATAACTTAATGGACAAAAGTAGAAAAGCATTTTACGAATATAACTCCTCTGTAATGGAACCTTGGGATGGTCCTGCAGCAGTAGCATTTACGGATGGAAAGCAAATAGGTGCAACTCTAGATAGAAATGGCCTAAGACCAGCAAGATATTTCATTACTGATAAAGACAAAATAGTTTTATCTTCTGAAATGGGAGTATTGCCTCACCCTGAAGAGAAAATTAAGGAAAAATGGAGATTGCAACCAGGAAAAATGCTTTTAATAGATTTGGAGAAAGGGGCAATAATTACAGACCAAGAACTAAAAGAAGATATTGCAAATCAATTCCCTTATCAGGAAATATTACGAAAAAGTAATCTCGTTATTGACAATTTAAAATCTATAAATATAGATCAAGAAAAATATGACTCAGAGTTAAAATTGGATCTACAACAAGCATTTGGTTATACTCAAGAAGATATAAAATTTTTAATGTCGCCTATGGTTGAGAATGGGCAAGAAGCTACGGGGTCTATGGGTACGGATACGCCAATAGCAGTTCTATCATCAAAGCATAAACCTTTATATAATTTTTTTAAGCAGTTATTTGCACAAGTGACAAATCCTGCAATTGACCCCATCAGAGAAAAAATGGTTATGAGCCTTATGAGTATTTTAGGTCCTAGAAAAAATCTTTTATCTTTGAAGCCGTCAGATGATAAGTGCTTAAAGCTCAAGCAACCAATATTAACAAATAATAACATGTTAAAAATAAAGAACATTGATAAATATCCTGATAGTGGCCATAAAACTATTGTTTTAGATGCTACCTGTGATTTTAAAGACGGTATAATCGGCATGCATAATTCTTTAGAACAATTAAAATTAAATGCTGAAAAAGCTATTAAAAATGGTGCAAATATTTTAATTATATCAGACAAAAAAATATCTTCTAATAGGATAGCCTTGCCAGCTTTACTAGCAACAAGTATTGTTCATCAATATTTAGTTAAAGTTGGTTTAAGAACTGAAGTAGGCTTAGCAGTAGAAACAGGGGAAGCAAGAGAAATTCATCATTTTTGTGTATTGGGTGGATATGGAGCTGATGCCATCAATCCTTACTTAGCCTTTTCTACTATAGAGGATATAATTTCAAACATATCAATATCATATGAAGTAGCTTGCGATAATTATATTAATGCTATTGGTAAGGGAATGTTAAAGGTTATGTCTAAGATGGGTATTTCTACATTTCAATCTTATAATGGAGCTCAAATATTTGACGCTGTCGGCCTATCTTCAGATTTTGTAAAAATATATTTTCCTGGAACACCTAGTAAGATAGAAGGTCTTTCTTTAAATGATATTTTAGAATCATCTTATGACTGCCATAAAAAAGCTTTTGGGTTGGAACAAGTACTGCAAAATAATTTAGAAGTTGGAGGAGATTATGCATATAGAATTAGAGGTGAAGATCATGTTTGGACTCCAGACACAATTAAAGACCTGCAACATGCAGTAAGAGGAAACTATCCAGAAAAATATCAGTCTTATGCGAGCATTATTAATGAACAATCAGAGCAAAAGATGACTCCAAGAGGTTTATTTAAATTAAATGTTAATAAGAATCCACTTGATTTAAAGGCAGTAGAGTCTGCAGATAAGATAGTAAAAAGATTTGCTACTGGAGCGATGTCTTTTGGTTCGATATCCAGAGAGGCTCATACTACACTCGCCTTAGCTATGAATAAAATTGGAGGTAAATCTAATACTGGTGAAGGTGGAGAAGAAGTAGATAGATTTGTTGTTAATGAAGATGGTTCTTCCATGCGATCTGCAATAAAACAAGTTGCCTCTGGTAGATTTGGAGTGACCGCGGAGTATTTAATTAATGCAGATGATATTCAAATTAAGATATCGCAGGGTGCTAAGCCAGGAGAAGGCGGACAGTTGCCTGGACATAAAGTAGATCCTGTCATTGCCAAAGTTAGGCATTCTACTCCTGGTGTTGGACTAATATCTCCGCCACCACATCATGATATTTATTCTATTGAAGATTTAGCACAATTAATTTTTGACTTAAAAAATGTTAATCCAGATGCAAGAATTAGCGTAAAATTAGTGTCCGAAATTGGAGTAGGTACTGTGGCAGCTGGTGTGGCAAAAGCCAGGGCTGATCACATAACTATTGCCGGTTATGAAGGGGGAACCGGTGCCAGTCCTTTAACATCTATTAAACATGCGGGTTCTCCCTGGGAAATTGGTTTAGCAGAAACACAACAGACACTTGTTCTTAATGGATTAAGAGGCAGGACATCACTTCAAGTAGATGGAGGGTTTAGAACAGGAAGAGATGTTGTAATTGGAGCTTTATTAGGGGCAGATGAATTCGGTTTTGCAACCGCGCCTTTGATTGCATCTGGATGCATAATGATGAGAAAATGTCATTTAAATACTTGTCCTGTTGGAATTGCTACCCAAAATCCGGATTTAAGAAAAAAATTTACTGGTACTCCGGAACATGTGATTAACTATTTCTTTTTTGTGGCTGAGGAAGTTAGAAACTTGATGGCTCAATTAGGGTTTAAAACATTTAATGAGATGATAGGACGAGTTGATAAGATAGATACTAATCATGCGGTTAGTCACTGGAAAACAAAAAGCTTAGACTTTTCTAAATTATTTTATAAACCTGAAGTAGGTGATGATATCGCAATATATAATACTGAGAAACAGGAACATCCCATTGATAATATTTTAGATAAAAAATTAATTCCTTTATTTGAGAAATATTTGGTAAATAAACAAAATCAAGTTATTGAATTGGACATTAAGAATACTGATAGAACCACAGGTGCTATGTTATCAGGGAAGATAGCTGCAATAAAAGGACATTCTGGCCTAAAAGAAAATTCGTTAAAAATTAATTTTACTGGTACTGCTGGTCAATCATTTGGGGCTTTCTTAGCAAGAGGCGTAACCTTTAATCTTCATGGTGAAGCAAATGATTATGTAGGAAAAGGTTTGTCAGGAGGTAAATTAATAATAAGGCCAGTAAAAAATTCTAAGATAATTTCTGAAAATTCTATGGTCATAGGTAATACAGTATTATACGGAGCCATCTCGGGAGAATGTTTTTTTAATGGAATTGCTGGTGAACGTTATTGTGTAAGAAATTCAGGAGCTATATCTGTTATTGAAGGTTTAGGTGATCACGGATGTGAATATATGACAGGAGGTATAGTTCTTTGCTTAGGAGCTATTGGAAGAAATTTTGCTGCTGGTATGAGTGGAGGAATTGCTTATGTATTTGATCCTGACGATAAAATAAAAGGTTATTTGAATACAGAAATGGTTAATTTAGAAGATTTAGATATTAGTGGTAATCATAACTCAGAATATGATAATAATTTTAATATTTCTGAAAATCTTTTAATTGATGATGATTTGCGAATTAGGTTTTTAATAGATAAACATATAAAATATACAGACAGTAATTTGGCAAAAAATATTGTTAATAATTGGAAGAATAATATTAAATATTTCAAAAAAATAATGCCTATAGATTATAAAAAGGTATTAATTGAGAATGAAAAAAATAATACAAAAATTGTTGCATAAATAGAGGTAAGCAGATGGGAAAAGTAACGGGGTTTTTAGAAATAGATAGAATTGATAAGTCTTATAAGCCAGTAGAAGAAAGACTTAAGAATTTTAATGAATTTACAGAAGATCTTGATAAAAAAGTCATATCTGATCAAGGCTCACGCTGCATGGACTGTGGTATTCCTTATTGCCACTCGGGATGCCCTGTAAATAATATAATACCAGACTGGAACGATTTAGTTTATAATAATAAGTGGGAAGAAGCTATAGAGGTTCTTCATTCTACTAACAATTTCCCTGAATTTACTGGCAGAATTTGTCCTGCCCCATGTGAAGCAGCCTGTACATTAAATATAGACGATATTCCAGTAACCATTAAGAATATTGAGTGTGCAATTGTTGATAATGCATGGAATAAGGGCCTAATTAAGCCTCAGTTGTCAAATTTTAAAACAAACAAAAGTATAGCAATTATAGGTTCAGGTCCGGCTGGAATGGCAGCTTCACAGCAACTTATAAGGGTAGGCCATAATGTAACTCTTTTTGAAAAGAACAGTAAGATTGGCGGATTGTTGAGATATGGTATTCCAGATTTTAAAATGGAAAAACATTTAATTGATAGAAGACAAAAACAGATGGAAGAAGAAGGCCTTATAGTGAAAACCAATGTAAATATTGGTGAAGATATTCGCTTAGATGAGTTAAAAAATGAATTTGATGCAATATTACTAAGCGGAGGTGCAGAGATACCAAGAGATCTTAAAATTCCTGGAAGAGAGTTAAGCGGAGTAATGTTTGCTATGGACTTTTTGCCCTATCAAAATAGAAGGGTTTCTGGGGAAGATTTTAATGATGTATTTAATATATCAGCAAAAGATAAAGATGTTGTTGTTATAGGTGGAGGAGATACAGGGTCAGACTGTATAGGTACTTCTTTTAGGCAAGGTGCTAAAAGTGTGACACAAATAGAAATAATGCCTATACCTCCTGAAAAAGAAAATAAAGCTCTTACATGGCCAGATTGGCCAATTAAAATGAGGGTATCTAGTTCACAGGCGGAGGGGGCTATAAGAGACTTTTCAGTATTAACAGATAGTTTTTATGGAGAAAATGGTACACTTAAGGGTTTAAAATGTCATAAAGTAGACGATAATATGAAAGTAATTCCAAATACTGAATTTAATATAAAAGCAGATCTTTCTTTATTAGCAATGGGTTTTACAGGACCAGTTTTAAAAAATATAAATGATGGCTCATTTAAATTAGATAACAGAGGTAACATAAGTGCAAACACTAATGACTATAAGACTTCACAGAAAGGTATTTTTTCTGCAGGCGATATGAGAAGAGGGCAATCCCTTGTTGTATGGGCTATAAGAGAAGGAAGACAAGCAGCTAGATCAATAGACCAATATTTAATGGGGTCTTCAGATTTACCTAAATAAATAATATACTTGACCAATTTAGTCTAGAATACTATATATCGCTATATATAACGATCTAATTTTGGGAAAATTTATAATGATAAAGGTATCTAGGATGGCAGATTATGCCATTCTTATAGTTTGTAAAATGTCTAGAGATGAGAATAAAGTTTATAGCGCTCATGATATTTCTTTAAACACATCATTAAAAATAACTACTATAAGTAAGATTTTAACAAAGCTTACTAAAGCTAATATTACTAGTTCTATTAGAGGGGTTAGTGGGGGATATAAGTTAGTAACGCAAGCAAAAGATATTTCTGTAGGAAATATAATAGATATAATTGATGGAAAAGTAGCATTAACTGTATGTGTTGAAGAAGGCGACCACAATAATTGTGATTTAGTATCAATGTGCCCTTCTCAAAGTAACTGGCAAATAATAAATAATAAGATTCAGGAAGCATTAAATTCAGTAAATATTGAGGAAATGGCTAATCCATTTATTGCTAATTTAAAGTATAAAGAGAGTAATAAAGATTCTTTCAAAAACAATATAGTGGAATAATATTATGGCAGTTAGTTCAGATACAATAAGTGCAGTGGAGAAAGCTACTAAAAAATATAAATATGGCTTTATAACAGATATTGAAACAGAGTTTGCTCCTAAAGGGTTAAATGAGGATATAGTTAAATTTATATCTAAAAAAAATGATGAACCCTCATGGTTACTTGAATGGAGATTAAAAGCATACAGGCAATGGTTAAAGATGGAAAAAGAAGAGCCTAAATGGGCTAACATTCATTTTCCAGAAATAGATTTTCAGGAAGCATATTATTATGCGGCTCCTAAGTCTGATGAAGATAAACCTAAAAGCTTAGATGAAATAGATCCAGAAATTTTGAATACATATAATAAATTGGGTATTCCAATTAAAGAACAGGAGATGCTTGCCGGTATTGTTGGTTCTGGAAATGTGGCTGTAGATGCTGTATTTGATTCAGTTTCTGTTGCTACTACTTTTAAGTCTAAATTATCTGAATTAGGTATAATATTTTGTCCTATCTCAGAAGCGGTTAAAAAACATCCAGATTTAATAAAAAAATATTTAGGCTCTGTAATCCCACAAACAGATAATTTTTATTCTGCTTTAAATTCTGCTGTATATTCTGATGGCTCTTTTGTTTATATTCCAGAAGGTGTGAAATGTCCTATGGATTTGAGTACATATTTTAGAATAAATGCTGCAGAGACAGGACAATTTGAAAGAACATTAATTGTTGCTGATAAAGGATCCTATGTATCTTATTTAGAAGGTTGTACAGCTCCTATGCGTGATGAAAATCAATTACATGCTGCAGTTGTTGAATTAGTTGCTTTAGAAGATGCAGAAATAAAGTATTCTACTGTTCAAAATTGGTACCCTGGTGATGAAAATGGTAAAGGAGGTATTTATAATTTTGTTACAAAGCGGGGTGCTTGTAGAGGCAATAATTCAAAAATTTCATGGACTCAAGTTGAAACAGGTTCTGCTATAACATGGAAATATCCTTCTGTAATATTACAAGGAGATAATTCAATTGGAGAATTTTATTCAGTAGCAATTTCAAATAAAAAACAACAAGCTGATACTGGTACTAAAATGGTACATATAGGAAAAAATACCAAATCTACTATTATTTCCAAAGGCATTTCTGCAGGATATGGACAACAAACTTATAGAGGATTAGTGCGAATGCAAGCAGGTGCGGAGAATGCAACAAATTTCTCTCAATGTGATTCTTTATTAATAGGAAAAAATTGTGGAGGGCATACTGTACCTTATATTGATTCTAGAAATCCTACTGCAGAAGTAGCACATGAAGCTACTACTTCAAAAATAAGTGATGAACAACTATTTTATGTTCAGCAAAGAGGTTTGGATCCAGAGGAAGCAGTTGCGTTAATTGTAAATGGATTTGCAAAAGAAGTTTTAAAAAAGCTACCAATGGAATTTGCCGTAGAAGCTCAAAAACTTTTAGGAGTTAGTCTTGAGGGTTCTGTTGGATAATAATGAAAAAAATAAGAGGTAATTAAATTGGGAACTGCATTACAAATAAAAAATTTGCACGTTGAAGTAAATAATAAACTAATCCTTAAGGGTTTGTCTTTAAATATAGAACATGGAGAGATGGCAGCTATAATGGGTCCAAATGGATCTGGTAAATCTACGTTGGCATCTGTTTTAGCTGGTAAAGAAGGGTATAACGTTACCAAAGGGTATATAAAATATTTAGGGAATGATTTATTAAAAATGCCCCCTGAAGATAGAGCTGCTGCAGGTGTATTTTTAGCATTTCAATATCCTGTGGAGATACCCGGAGTTGCTACTTCTACTTTTGTGAGAACTTCTTTAAATGCACAAAAAAGGAATAGAGGAGAAGCTGAACTAGATGCTATGCAATTTCTTAAATTAGCTAGAGAAAAAGCAAAACAATTAGAAATGAGTGAAGATTTCTTTCAAAGAGCTGTTAATGTTGGTTTTTCAGGTGGAGAAAAAAAGCGTGCAGAGGTGTTTCAAATGTCAATGTTAGAACCGACTCTAGCTATACTTGATGAAACCGATTCTGGTTTAGATATAGACGCTTTAAAGATTGTTGCTGAGGGAGTAAATAGACTCCGCGATGATAAATTGAGTGGTATCGTTATTACTCATTATCAAAGGCTTTTAGACTATCTTCAACCAGATACTATCCATATTTTAGCAGAAGGAAAAATTGTTAAAACAGGTGATAAATCTTTAGCATTACTTTTAGAAGAAAAGGGCTATCAGGGGATTGATGGGGCAAATTAGTTTTGAAAAATCTACAACATAAATATTATGAATATTATAATAGTAATAAAGGTTTTTTTCCTGGTATAGATATTAATTGGCTTAATGACCTAAGAGAAAAAGCAATTGATCAATTTCAAAAAGATGGATTTCCTGATAAAAGTGTAGAGGAGTGGAATAATTTCCCTTATAAAGACTTAACTAATAATTATTTCGAACCCTTATCTGACAATCAAGCCGAAATCGATCTTAATTTAATAGAAGAAAAAGATCCTAACTGTACTATAAGATTAATATTTTTTAATGGTCAAATAGTTAATATAGAATATAATCAGTTACCTAAAGGTGTAGAAGTAAATTCTTTAACTTATTTTTTGAAAAATAATCCTAATTTTCTTAAAGATAAGATTAGTTCTGCTAACAAATATGCTGAAGAAAGACTATCAAATATTATCGATAGTAGACCACAAAGTATAGTTGCTGTAAATACAGCATTTCATAAAGAAGGCGCAGTTATTCATATTAAAAAAAATGTTAAAATGCCTGGTTATATAGAATTAATGCATATAGGAGAGTATAATAAAAATACAATGCAACATATGCGTTCAGTAGTATACTTAGAAGAGGGTGCTGATTGTGAAATTTTAGAAAATATTGTACATGATAATGTAAGCGATTTAGTGTTTACATCTAATGTTACGGATGTGCATGTGTCTGATGATGCTTCATTATCACTTCACCGGTTTATTAGAGGTTCAACTAATCAAATTCATATTAATAATATCCATGGTTCACTACATGAAAATTCTAATTTTTTGAGCACTTCTATAATTAACTCTTTAGGACAAGTTAGAGCAGAAAATAGAGTCAATCTTTTAGGAGAAAATTCGTCTTCTACAATAGATATATTAATACTAGGCTCTCAAAATGCAGTTATTGAAGGTTTAACAAGAGTAGAACATTCAAAGAAAAATACTAAAAGTGATCAGAAGGCTAGAATAGTCTTAGGAGAAAATTCTAAAGCTTCTTTTCAAGGTAAAATCAGAGTAAATCAAAATTCTGATGGAACCTTGGCAAATATGTCTAGTAAAAGTCTATTATTAAGTGATAAAGCGAGAGTAAATTCAAAACCCGAATTAGAAATATTAGCAGATGATGTGAGGTGTTCTCATGGTGTGACTGTAGGTAATTTAAGTGAAGAACAACTATTTTATTTACGTTCTAGGGGGATTTCTGAAGTTGAAGCAAAAAAAATTTTAGTAAATTCTTTTGGAAATATTATTTTGGATAAGCTAAGTGATAATTTGATAGAAAGAGCCAAAAAAATAATGTTAGGTTATTATAATGAATAAATTTAAAAATACATTTTATTCTCATGATGTAGTTAAATCACAATTTCCAATTTTTGATAAAAATGATATTATTTACTTAGATAGCGCTGCTAGCTCACAAAAGCCTCGCTCTGTATTAAGTTCTATAAATGAAGTATACTCAAATAACTATGCAAATATTCATAGGGGTGTATATAAGCTTAGCCAAACAGCAACAGATATGTATGAAGATGCTAGAGAGATTGTAAGAAAATTTGTCAATGCAGAGTCAGTTAAAGAAATAATATTTGTAAGAGGTGCAACAGAAGCCATAAATTTAGTTGCTTCAACAGTTGCAGAAATAAATATTTCTGAAGGAGATGAAATAATTTTATCAAGACTGGAGCATCATTCAAATATTGTTCCATGGCAGATTATGGCAAAAAAAAATAAGGCGATTATCAAAGTTGCAGAATCAGATGAAAATGGAGACGTCTCTTTTGAGTCTATCTTTAAAATGGTTACTCCCAAAACTAAATTCATCAGTGTTACTCATATTTCTAATGCGATTGGATCAATTCTTCCAGTAAAAGATATATGTAAGGAAGCTAAATCTAGAGGAATTTTAACTCTTATAGATGGTTGTCAGGCAGCTCCACTATTAGAAGTAGATGTGCAAGATATTGGCTGTGACTTTTACGTATTCTCTGGACATAAAACATATGGTCCAACTGGTATAGGAGTATTATATGGTAGAGAAGACGTTTTAAATGAAGCTCCTCCTTATCAAGGTGGTGGAGATATGATAGATAAAGTTACTTTTAAAGAAACAACTTATGCAGGATTACCTAGCAAGTTTGAGGCTGGAACCCCCAATATAGTAGGAGCTATAGGACTTGGAAGTGCGTTAACTTGGATGCAAAATATAGGAATTAATAATATTAATGAGCATTCAAGAAAAGTAGTTAACGAAGGACTAAATATTTTAGAAAGTATTAATGGAATCAAAATCATTGGTAAACCAATTAATAGAGGAGGAGTTATATCTTTTATTTATAAAGATATTCATTCGCACGATTTAGGAACTTTATTAAATTCATATAACATAGCCGTTAGGACCGGACATCATTGTGCTCAACCTACGATGGAAAGATATAAAGTTTCTTCAACAGTTAGAGCTTCTGTTGGTTATTATAATAATAAAGAGGATTTCGAGGCCTTAGCAGAAGGAATTTTAAAAGTTAGTAAAGTTTTTGAAAATGTTTAAAAAATTATTTATATTTATTTTAATTAATAGCGAGCTGATAAAGTGAATATGGAAGAAAAAAATTGTAATATTACTCTTAAGGATTCAATTATTGAAGCTTTAGGTACTGTATATGATCCTGAAATTCCTGTTAGTATATGGGAATTAGGCTTAGTTTATAATATAGATATTAATGAAAAAAATGATATATTAATTACAATGACATTAACTACACCTAATTGTCCGGAAGCAGAAACTATTCCTGATAGAGTAGCTGAAGCTGTTTCTAAGTGTGAAAATGTAGGAGATGTAAGAGTTGAAATAGTTTGGGAGCCTACTTGGACTCAAGATAATATGAGTGAAGCAGCTAGACTTGAATTAGGCTTTTTTTAAAGGAAATAGTATGAAAAAGACATCCCAACTTAAACCTGAAATAATAACTATTACAAATAGAGCTTTAGATAGAATTAAGTTTATTTTAAAAAATGCACCTAAAGATACATTAGGAGTTAAATTTGGTATAAAAACAGGCGGCTGTTCAGGCATGACTTATGATGTAAGTTATGCAATAGAAGAAAAACCTACAGATGAAAAAATTGTTAAAGAAGGAGTAAATATATATATAGATGCTGCTGCAACTTTATTTCTTATCGGTTCAGAAGTAGATTGGAAGCAAGATAAACTTCAATCAAACTTTACTTTTAATAATCCAAATGAAGCTGCAAGGTGTGGTTGTGGAGAATCGTTTACAGTTTAACTTATATTTTTTTTGATAAAAAAATTGCCAGTTTAGTAATTTTTTTTATACTTTTGGTCATTAGTTCATAACCTTGTGTGTCCTCAGCATCATGATCTAAAGCAGTATTTCTATGCTCAATTTCTTCATTTCTAAATTTTTCTATTATTTTTATAAGCTCTTTTTCTTTATTATCTTTTTCTAACATATCTTGTTGTTCTTTATAGTGCTTTTCTATGACTTCTTCTACTGCTACAGTACAGGCCATGGCAGCTTTTCTTCCTACTAATGCAGTAGCAGCGCCAAGTAAATAACCACCTACACTCCATATAGGTGATAAAGCAGTTGGCCTTATACCCCTTTTAATCAAAATTTTATTAAATGTTTCTAAGTGTATCTTTTCTTGTTCTAACATTTCTCGAATAGTTTTATCATTATGTAAAACTGCTAACTGTCCTTCATATATTTTCTGAGCCCCAAACTCTCCTGCTTGATTAACTCTTATCATATCTGATATCTTATCATTTTTAGATGTAATTTTTGTAAAGGAACTTTTCATGTTATTCTTTCTTTTTTTAAATGTTTATTTATAATTAATATAGTTGAAAATATTAAAGAAACTAGTCCATATATGAAACTCCATTGAACTAGACTAATATATAAAAATTTAGGTGACATTTGATCACAAGAGGCATTTAATTTATTATTAATATTTTTAAGTTCTTCTTCTAAACTACCTATATTTTCAGTCATTCCTGAGCATTCAAGTGATGCTGCCCACCATTCTAATTCTACTCCTATATGCCAAAAGCTTATTGATGTAATAGTAAAAAAAGAAATTATTATTAATAGATCTATTATTTTATTTGTATGATAAAATAGACCTATAATACTTATCAAAATTAAAATAGTATATCCATATCTTTGAAACATACACAGACGACAAGGTTCATAACCAAATAAATATTGTAAAGTAAAAGCAAATACCAAGGCTAATATAGCTAACAATAGAGATATGAAAGAAGGATTAAATATATTATTTTGTAATTTCCTAATCAAAAGTATATCCATATTAATAAGAGTATTAAAATTAAACCTATACCAAATGTTATTAAACTAAAATATTTATCAATAAATAATTTTGCAGTATTTCCAAAGATTCTAATGATTCCTGTTAACAAAAAAAAGCGAGCTCCTCTAGATAATATTGATGCCAGTACGAATATAATTAAATCTAAATTCATTCCACCAGACGCAATAGTAATTAATTTATAGGGTATTGGAGTAAATCCGGCGATAAATACTATTAAAGCACCCTTAGAGTTATAATTTTCTTTAAAAATATTAAACTTATCTTTCAAATGGTATATTTCAATTATATATTGTCCAATTGTTTCCCACAAAAAAACACCAATAAAATAACCTAGTAATCCGCCTAATACAGAAAAAATAGTAGTAATTAATGCTAATCTTATCCATTTCAACGGTCTAGCTAAAGACATCGGCAGCAATAATAAGTCTGGAGGTAAGGGAAAAAAAGAACTTTCTGTAAAAGCTACCAAAGCTAAAATTTTTTCAGCTTTAGGTTTAGCTGAAATTTCTAATATTTTATCATAAAGTTTTTTTAAAATCATATTTTTAGTTTTTTGCTTAATAGGTTAATATTTGATATTTTTAATGCTTTTAGCTATATACTATATATACAGAAACATTTGGGGAAATTTTTGATTAAATATTTTTTATTTATATTTATATATATATATTCAGGAGTTTCATTTTCTGGACCCTTTTCAGATTTTAAAGCAGGAGCTGAACTTTCAGAAGAACTTTCTTCAAGCCCTACAGCGAAAAGAAATACTCCTAATTCTGATAGTTTAGTACAGTCAATTGATGCTTTAAACCCTGAAAATTCAAATGTTTGGCGTGATTTGCAAGACAATTTACTTGGAAACGATGCGAATGTCTTATTTGTAGATGATATTAAGCTTATTATGCAGGATTATATTGAAGAGGCGCATAAAGTTCCATTAATAGTTACGCTTCCTAAAAGATTACATAATTTTAAAAATTTTGTATTAATCATAGAAAATAATCCCATTCAACAAGCTATGTCAATAAGACCTTACAGATTGATTGAATCACTTGGTATGAATATTAGGTTAGAAGATGACTCGCCAGTTAGAGCAGCAGTTCAAGCTGATAATGGTATATGGTATGTTGGATCTAAAATGGCTTTTGTAGCAAGTGCAGGCGGATGTTCTACCCCTGCTTGTGATCCCTCTGTAGAGGTATGTGAAACTGGTACGATTGGTAAAATAGCTATTAAACAATATGAAAGAGAAGCGGGAGCAGAAAGAATAAAATTAAAGATTACCCATCCTATGGAGACAGGATTTGTTACTGATTTAGAAGGTGAAATTATACCTGAGTATTTTGTAAAAAACATTCACGTAGATGATAATGAAGGGGCAATTGCAGATATTACTACTTTTGCAGCTTTATCTAGTGACCCCGTTATTTTATTAGATTTACCTAAAAAGGGCCAAAGTGTTAGAATTCATGTAAAAGATTCTTTAGGATTGGAATTTTTCTCTTACGATAATAATACAATGTAATGAAGTTTTTTAATATAATCCTATTTTTTATATTAAATTTTTATGCTTATCCTTCTATATCGTCAAATAATTTTAACTTAGTTCCAATAGAAATAAGCGATAATGTTTTTGTTATTATAGGTGATAATGAGAATATTAGTATTGAAAATGGAGGAGCAATAAGTAATACAGGCTTTATAATAGGAGATAACTATATACTTGTTATAGATGCTGGTCCAAGTTACATATACGCTTCTAATGTTATAGATATAATTAAGTCTTTTTCTGACTTACCTATTCAATATTTAGTTGTAACTCATCATCATGCTGATCATTCATTTGGAATTTCTAGGTATTTAGAAATTGATGTTGAAATTATTATAGCGCCTGCAGAACTAAAGAGATATCTAAAGTATGGGCATCGCTCACTAAAACAAATTAAGGCTCTTATTGGGGAAGATTGGTTATTAGATACAAAAATAAATTCTTTTGAATATAAAGTAAAAGAATATCCCATAAGTTTAAATTTAGGAAATAGAAATATTTCGATAGAATTATTCGAAAAAGGTCACTCTGATGGAGACCTGATTATAAAAGATAAAAATAGTAATATTTTATTTGTTGGAGATTTAATATTTAATGGAAGAGCACCTACTGTGCCACACGCTAATATTAATAATTGGAAAAATTATATAGATATTATTAGTAAAAGAGATTGGAATTATTTAATACCTGGCCATGGTAATATTATAAAAAATAAAAATGAACTTTTACCAACAAAAAACTGGATTACCTTTATAGATAAAACCGCAAAAGAAGCATCAATAAAGGGAGTAAGCGCTTTAGAAATTTTTAACGAAGGTCTTCCAGATTTTATCAAAAAATATAAACTGGCAAAAGAGACCTGGTATAGGGATTTACCTATATTAATTGATAAGTATGAATTTGATTAATTTTTAGTTGCTCTATCAAACATTATATATTACAGATTATTGCTTATTAAGCCACTGTGGCGGAACTGGTAGACGCGGTGGATTCAAAATCCGCTTGGGGTAACTCAGTGTCGGTTCGAGTCCGACCAGTGGTACCATAAATTTTTTGTTTTATTAGGTATATTTATTTATGGATATAGATTCTAAATATTTAAAGAATTCTGGTAGTACATTAGATCATTTTGCAGAGGATAATGGCATATTATTTGCAGGACATCACTATCTTATTGATATGTGGGACTGTCTTTATTTAGAAGATAAAAAGAAAGTTAGAGATTTATTAATCAGAGCAGCTAAGGTTGCCGGTGCGACTGTATTACAAATAAAAGTCCATCATTTTGGGAAAGGACAGGGAGTTTCAGGTGTAGCTATACTAGCTGAGTCTCATATAAGTATTCATACTTGGCCGGAAAGAAATTTTGCAGCTTTCGATATTTTTATGTGTGGATCTACAAATCCTGAATTATCACTTAATTTTTTAAAAAAAGAATTTAATGCGAAAAAAGTAGATGTAAAGAAACTTAAAAGGGGACTTATTAATTATATAAAATGACTATGAATAATATTGAAAAATTTTTAAAAAATTCTAATTTGGAATATCCACTTTTGGTCATGGATCTATCAAAGGTTTCTGATTCTTATAAAAAGCTCAAGAAAGCTTTTCCTTATTATAAAATTTATTATGCAGTTAAGGCCAATCCTGCAAAAGAAATACTTAATTGTTTAAAAAATCAAGGTTCTTACTTTGATGTTTCTAGCAAGAATGAAATTAATTTGTGCTTATCAGAATCTATTGACCCGTCATTTCTATCTTTTGGAAATACGGTAAAAAAAGAAAAAGATATTTTATGGGCCTATAAAAAGGGCATAAAATTATTTGCTTTTGACTCTATAGAGGAACTCAATAAGATTGAGAAAAATGCGAAAAATGCCCAAGTTTTTTGTCGACTTCAGGTTCCTAATCAAGGAGCTAATTGGCCTTTATCAAAAAAATTTGGTTGTTCCAAAGAGATGGCTAAAAAGTTGCTTATAGAGGCAAAAAAGAAAAATCTTTCTCCTGTAGGTGTATCCTTTCATGTAGGTTCTCAACAAACTAATATAAATAGATGGGTGGAATCTCTTAAATTATGTTTTGATGTATATTCTTATTTGAAAGAGAATAATATTTTTTTAGATTTCATAAATATTGGAGGAGGTATTCCAGTAAATTATTTTGATTTTAATTTCGACTTAAAAATATTTTCAAAAAAATTAAATATGGAAATTAAAAATATTTTTGGAGATGCTCCTATTAATTTTATTTTAGAACCAGGTAGATTTTTAGTTGCTGAAGCTGGCGTGATTGAGTCAGAAGTTATTTTAGTATCTAAAAAAAATAATAAAGATAAAAAAAGATGGGTTTATCTTGATATAGGGAGGTTTGGAGGATTAGCAGAAACAGAATCTGAAGCCATACGTTATAAAATTACTACTGTTAATAATAATTCTGAATGTAGTCCTGTAAATATTGCGGGCCCATCTTGTGATGGTGCAGATATTATTTATGAAAAATATAATTATCAGCTGCCTAAAAATTTAAAGTCAGGAGATAGAGTTAGATTCCATTCAGCAGGAGCTTATACTTCCGTTTACGTTTCGGATTTTAACGGATTACAAAGATTAAGAGAATATTTCATTGAATAATTTAAATTGCATTTAAATATCTTTTATCCATTGTGGCAAATTAAATGAAGATTCATGTATTTCATCAGTATAATATTTTGTATTTAGCTTTTTTATAAAATTTTGTTTTTTATCCAGATTGTGAATATTAGTAATATCTTTAGACTTTGATGCCCATGTTAATGCCATATGACCTCCAATATATGTTGGTACAACAGTTAAATATACTCCATAAAATTTAAAAATAGATTTTAAATAATTTTTAGTATCTTTAAGCTCTTTTTTTTGAAAGAATGGTACTCCGTTTTGAAATACTACTATTCCGTTGCAAGTTAAAGAGTTTCTTATATCTTTATAAAAATTTAGTTTAAATAATCTTTTTCCAGGTCCTATTGGATCAGGTCTATCCGCAATAATTAAATCAAAATAATTTCTAAATTTATTTTTTTTTATAAATTTAGACGCATCCTCAATTATAATATTAACTTTAGAATTTTTTAAGGACCCATGATTAATTTTTTTTAAATACTTATGGCTCAAATTGATTACATCTTCGTCAATTTCACATATAAATATTTCTTTAACTGTTTTATGCTTTAACACTTCAGAAGCTATTGCTCCATCACCACCTCCAATTATTAAAACTTTTTTTACATCACCATGGGATAATATTGGTAAGTGACTTAGCATTTCTGAGTAGAAATAATGATCAACTTCTGTTATTTGTAATACATTATCTAGTACAAGAATTTTACCAAAATATTTAGAATCAAAAATTAAAATATCTTGAAATTTACTTTTTTCTTTAATAATAACTTTTTCAACAGAAATAGTTTGATTGTATTTCTTATATAGATTTTCTGAAAATTTTTTCATTATATATTAGTGTTACTATTTTCTAGTAATCCATTGCTTTCCCATTTTCCAAGTGAACATAGGACGATTATGTAACATTTTTCTAATTTTTAAAATATCTCCATTATATTCTATAAGTTCATTAATCATAAATTCTGTCACATCAGCCATTGGAAGTTTAGTAGCTTTACTAAGAGGTATCCATTTAATTTCTACTAATTCACTTGTAGTTTTTATTTTTCCAGTTAAATATTTTGCATCGGCCATAAAAAACCTTGCATGAAAACGAATAGGACTAAAAGTAGGAGTTATGGCCCTACCTAAATAAACTAGTTTAGCTAGATCAGGCACTAAACCTTTATTTGACATAATATTAATACCATTAGTTATATCTTCGTTATTTATATGAGAGACACTTTTTACTTTTTTACCAAGTATGAGACCTGTTTCTTCAACTGTTTCTCTAATAGATGCTATTGCGAGTGCGTTAGCAGTTTTTACATTATTGGACACTACTAATTTTTTTACGATATTATTATTGAGTTTCGTTGTTTCAAAAATACTAAAGTCATTTTTATCAAGGACACCTCCGGGAAAAACCCATGCACCTGGCATAAAACGAGTTTTATTAGACCTTTTACCTAATAATACTTTTACTTCATTAGATGAAGTTTTTAATAATACTAAGCTAGCGGCATTTCTAGGCTTAGCTATTTTTGCTCCTTTTTCTTTTTTAGGTGTGAATTTAAGTTCTTTCTTAACCATACTTCTTGCTATATATTTTTTTTGCTGCATTATTTTATGTTATTTCATATTAAGAAGGTTATAATCAATTATATTTTATATATATATATTATTCAAAGGTACACCGATTTGTAAAAAAACTTAGGAGTTTATTTTGGAAGGTACAAATAAAGATAAACAATCACTACAAGATTTACTATCTCATGATTTAGAATTTAAATATGCCACTTCTAAAAAGGTTTTACCTGGTATTAGAAGAGTAGTAGCTCCTAATCCAAGCCCTTATACACTTCACGGCACTGGTACCTATATAATAGGTTCAGGAGAAGTAGCAATTATAGATCCTGGCCCAAATATTCCCTCACATATTGACGCTTTAATAAATGAAACTAAAGGAGAAAAAATTACTCATATATTAGTTACTCATACACATGCCGACCATTCTCCAGCATCTAGGCCACTAGCTAATTTAACTGGCGGAATTGTAATGGGCTATGGTCCTCATGGAAATGAAGAAGGCGAAGAAGGGGCTGATTTAAGTTTTACCCCTGATTATTTAATTAAAGATAAGGAAATTATTAAAGGATATAACTGGGAATTGGAGTGTATACATACCCCGGGTCATACCTCAAATCATATTTGCTATTCTGTTAAGGGATCTAAAGCGATATTAACAGGAGATCATATAATGGGATGGTCAACAACTTTAGTATCACCACCAGATGGGAATATGAAAGATTATTTTACCAGTTTAGAAAAAATGTTATTGAGAGAAGAAGAATATTATATTCCATCTCATGGTGAAATGATAAAAAATCCAAGAAGATTTGTGACCGCTTTAATAGGTCATAGGAAGATGAGAGAAAAGCAGATAAAAAAATATTTACATACTAATAAAATATCTTATATTCCTGAATTAGTATCTAAAATGTATCCTAATCTTGATAAACGATTAATTAAAGCTGCAGGAAGATCTGTTTTAGCCCATTTATTACATATGCAAGAATTAGGTTATGTTCAATCAAGTGATAGTGGTTGGATTTTAATATAACACATACATAAAAGAGTTTTATATGATTTCTGTTTATAGAGAATTTTCTGATTTAAAAAATATTGTAAAAAAATCAATAGTGGTAATAGGTAATTTTGATGGAGTACATTTAGGTCATCAAGCGGTACTTAATTATGCAAAATCGCTAAAGAAAGAAGCTAATGATAATTTATTATTACTTACATTTTACCCACATCCATTAAAAGTATTACGCCCTGAATATGCACCTAGAAATATATTATCTTTTAGAAATAAAGTTATCAAAATGAAAGAGTTAGGAGTAGATATAATCCTTGCTCAGCGTTTTAATAAAAATTTTTCCAAAATATCTGCGGATAATTTTATTAAAATTATTTTATCACAAGGGCTTAAAGCTAGACATATTGTGGTAGGTGATGATTTTCGATTTGGTAATAATAGACAAGGAAATATTGATTATTTAAAATCACAAGAACATCAAAATAATTTTAAAGTTCATATTATAAATGAAATTTCCGATAAGAAAGTTAGGTATTCCTCAAGCTTAGCAAGAGAAATGATTATTAAAGGAAAAATGTTTGAAGCTAAAAAAGTACTAGGCTATTTCCATGAAATTGAAGGTAAGGTTGTAAAAGGAGAACAAATGGGAAGAAAACTAGGTTTCCCTACAGCTAATATTCATTATTTAAATACTATCATTCCAGATAACGGAATATATGCAGGTTGGGTAAAGTTCAATAACAAAACTTATATGAGTGCTATCTCAACTGGATATAGGCCTCAATTTAAGGGTAAAAAAAGATTTTTAGAGGCATATATACTAAATTTTAGTGGAGATATTTATGGAACACGTATAAAAGTTTCATTGGTAGAAAAAATTCGTAAGGAAAAAGTTTTTTCTGATATAGATGAATTAAAAAAACAAATGAGTTTAGATTGTATAGAAGTTGTTAAAATATTAGAAAAAGTGAAAACAAGTATTTTATAAGTAGTATGAGGGAAAGTTGATGGATTATAAGGATACAGTATTTTTACCTAAATCAAGTTTTGGAATGCGTGGTGGTTTGCCTCAGCGTGAACCAGAAATGATTAATAGGTGGAATAAGATAAATTTATGGGAAAAACTTAGAGAGATGTCTAAAGACAAAGAAAAGTTTATTCTTCATGATGGTCCTCCTTATGCCAATGGCCCAATTCATATTGGCACTTCTATGAATAAAATTCTAAAAGATATTATAAATAGAAGTAAGCAGATGAGTGGTTATAACTCACATTATATTCCTGGTTGGGACTGTCATGGTTTACCTATTGAATGGCAGGTAGAGCAGACGTACAAAAAAAAGGGAATTAATAAAGAAGAGATTCCAATTGCTGATTTTAGGGCAGAATGTAGAGATTTTGCAGATAAATGGATCGATGCCCAAATGGAAGATTTTAAAAGATTATTTGTTTTAGCAGATTGGGATAATAGATATTTAACTATGAGTTTTAACGCTGAGGCCCAAATTGTAAGAGAAATTGGTAAATTCATAGAAAATGGTAGTTTATATAAAGGCTCTAAACCTGTTATGTGGTCTCCTGTTGAAAAAACAGCTTTAGCAGAGGCAGAAGTAGAATATAAAGATATAGAATCAACTGCGATTACTGTTGGTTTTAAAGTTACAACTACAAAAGAAAAAATACTACAAGATTTATATATACCTATATGGACGACTACGCCTTGGACTATTCCTGCTAATAGAGCAATTGCTTACGGAAGAAACCTGGATTATTTGATTATAGAAGTTAAAAATAATAATGATAATGACCAAATTTTTAAAGGACAGAAAATTTTAATAGCTGAGGAAAGATTAGATAAATTTTTAACAGACACTAATATAGAGGATATTTCTATAGTTTCTAAAATTAAAGGAAATCTTCTTAACGGAACTGTATGTTCACATCCTTTGTATGAAGACGGTTATACTTTTGAAGTGCCTTTGTTAGAGGGAGATTTTGTATCTACAGAACAAGGAACAGGTTTTGTTCATGTTGCGCCTGGACATGGAGAAGATGATTTTGAATTAGCCCAAAAATATGGAATTCAGGTTCCTGATATAGTTGAAGATGGAGGGACTTATTTTCATAGTGTACCTATTTTTGCAGGCATACATGTATTTAAAGCTTTAAGCCCTGTTTGTGAGGCATTAAAAAAGAATTTTTCTTTATATTCTTCAGAAAAATATTTTCATAGCTATCCTCATTCTTGGAGATCAAAAAAACCAATTATTTATAGAGCAACACAGCAGTGGTTTATTTCGATGGAAAAGAACAATTTAAAGAAAATTGCTTTAGACTCTATTGAAAATACTGTTTGGGTCCCTTCTATTTCTAAAAATAGAATTAAATCTATGGTTAAAGATCGTCCTGATTGGTGTGTATCTAGGCAGCGAGTTTGGGGTGTTCCAATTACTGTATTTTTGAATAAAATTACTGGAGAAATTCTAAGAGATTCAGAAGTTACAGAAAGAATTGCTAAAGAAGTAGAAAAAAAAGGAGCTGATGCTTGGTTTACAGAGGACCCGCAAAATTTTTTAGGGGAAAAGTATGATGCAAATCAATATGAATGTGTCCAAGATATTCTTGATGTATGGTTTGATTCAGGCTCTACTCATTCTTTTGTGTTAAGCAGTAATAAACAAAAATGGCCGGCAGACCTATATTTAGAAGGCTCTGATCAGCATAGAGGATGGTTCCAATCGTCCTTATTAGAATCGTGTGGTACAAGAGGAAGAGCTCCATTTGACGCAGTATTAACCCATGGTTTTGTATTGGATGGTCAAGGACGAAAAATGTCAAAAAGTATAGGTAATGTTATTTCACCTCAAGAAATTATAAAACAATCAGGCTCAGATATATTAAGACTTTGGGTAGCTATGACCGACGTTACAGAAGATGTAAGAATAAGTCCTGAGGTATTAAAAGGAGTAAGTGAGTCATACAGACGTCTAAGGAATACTATAAGGTTTACTATAGGAGCATTAAATGATTATTCTGAATCAGAGTCTATTGATATAGAATTAATGCCAGAATTAGAAAGATGGGTATTGCATAGGATAAAAGAGTTAGATGCTTTACTTAAAAAATCAGTAAGAAATTATACTTTTCAAGGATTTTATAGTGAATTGCATACTTTTTGTTCATCAGATTTGTCAGCATTTTATTTTGATATAAGAAAAGATTCATTATATTGTGATGATTTTGAAAATGAAAAAAGAAGATCTACCAGAACAGTACTATACGAAATATTTAAATGTTTAACTACTTGGTTAGCCCCAGTTATTTCTTATACAGCGGAAGAAGCTTGGTTAGCTCATATAGGAACTGATAATGAAGATAGTATTCATTTGAAACAGTTTCCTAATATTCCAGAAACTTGGCTAGATGATAAATTAAATCAAAAATGGATTAATATAAGAAAAATAAGAAGAGTTATTAATGGTGCATTAGAACTAGCAAGACAAGATAAGATAATAGGTTCAAGTCTAGAAGCGGAAATTAAATTATATGTTAAAGACAATGAATATATTTCGCTAATTAAGGAAATTGATATTGATGAAATTGCTATTGTTTCAAAATCTGAAATTATTGAGGGAGTTGATATTATAGGTGCATATAAAGAAGATAATTTCAAAGGTTTAGAAATAACTGTGTCTAAAGCAAAAGGAGAGAAATGTGCAAGATGTTGGAAAATTGATGATAATATTTCTTCAGTTTCAGAGACTTCTTTGTGTGAAAGGTGTATAAAAGTAGTAGAGTAAAATGAAAAAGAATATTTATTTTTTAATATTAATGTTAATAATTATTTTTCTTGATCAATATTCTAAGATTAAGGTTTTAAATTATATGTTAACCCATTCTGAGGAATTAATTTTACTACCTTTTTTAAATTTCACCTTAGTATTTAACTCAGGTGTCGCATTTGGTATATTTAGAGATTTTGGTCAATTAGTACCTCATATATTTTCTTTTATTGGGCTAGCATTTGGTTTTGGTTTAATATTATGGGCAATAATTAATAAAAAACATTACTATGCAATGACCTTAATTTCTGCAGGTGCATTGGGAAATGCTATTGATAGGATTAGACTAGGAGTAGTTATTGATTTTATTGATGTTTATTGGCAAAATTTGCATTGGCCAGCTTTTAATATAGCTGATATTAGTATATGCATGGGGGCTTGCATTTTTTTATATAATGAATTTTATGAAGGTAAAAAAAGAAAGGGTTTAAAGTGATTAAAATAAACATTAAATTTTATTTAAAATTTATATTGCTACTTCAATTTTTATTTTTATTTAATTGTACTGGTGTGAAAGAAAAAGTTGGCATTATAAAAAAAGCACCTGATGAATTTCAAGTATATGAAAAAAAACCCTTAGCTGTTCCTCCAAATTTTGAATTAAGACCACCTGTAGATAAGGATTTAGTAGAGGATGACACTGAAGATGAAATAATTTTTAAAAAAGAGGCTAATAATGATGAGTATTTAACCATAGAAGATGAAGTATTATTAATTTCTATAGGTGAGAAAGATATTGATCAAAATATTAGAGAAGTAATAAATAATGAAAATTCTATTAGTGAAATTGAAAAACCACTTTTAGATAAAATCTTAGATTTTGAACCTATTATAGAAGTTAAAGCAGAAGAAAATAATGAGCTTGATCCTAATGCAGAAAAGGAAAGAATAAATCAGTTAAAAGTAGAAGGAAAACTAATTGATTCTAAAAAAGAAAAAACAATAATTGAAGAATTAAAATCTGAAATTAATAATCTAGAAATTGAATTAAAAGAAGTAGAAAATGATTCTTTAAAAGAAAATGAAAAATCCAAAAATATTACAAATGAAAATACTGCTAATTTAGAAAATGAAAAAGAAAATATAAATAGTGATGTTGCGGATGAGGATGAATCTTTTTTAGATCAAATTTTTGATTTTGATTTATTTGGAACAGATGAAAAAGAAGTAGAAAATGATTCTTTAAAAGAAAGTAAAAACTCTAAAAATATAACTACCGAAAAGACTGCTAATATAGATAATGAAAGAAAAAATATAAATAGCGATGTTGCGGATGAAGATGAATCTATTTTAGATCAAATTTTTGATTTTGATTTATTTGGAACAGAAGAAAAAGAAGTAGAAGCAGTAAATCAAAGGGATAAAACTTTCTTTAATAAAAATAGAGATGACGATAAAAATGTTAAAGAGCCTAATTCCAATAATGTTTCTAAAGAGATTTTAAGATCAGAAGATAGAAAAGTTGAAGCTGTAATTTCTGAAAAAGAAGGAAGTATAGATTAGTTAAAATGGTTGATAATAAGAATAATATTTTTAGTTCTGCAAACTGGGAGATTAACAATGAGCTGCTAAAAAAAACTAAACATATTCTATCATCATTAAAAAATAATATTAATAATAATAAAATTCCATTATTTTCTTTAATTCAAACAGATGAAGATATTGATGAAATTATAAAAAATTCTAAATATTTTACTTCTGATAAGAATTTTACTGATTTTGTATTAATTGGAACTGGTGGCTCTAGTTTGGGAGCAGATGCTTTAATTCAAGCTTATTTAAATGATAATATAGATAAAAAAATAAAATTTCATATATTAGATTCCCTAGATCCAAATTCTGTTTCTAAAATTTTAAATTCAATTAATGCCAAAAGTTCTAAATTTCTTGCGATTTCTAAATCAGGTAAAACAACAGAAACTATTGCCCTATTATTGATTATTATAGAATGGCTATTATCCAAAAATATTAAAATAAATAATTCAATTATGGTTATGTGTGAAAACCTAAATAAAAATGAAAATGACCTTATGAAAATTGTAGAAGAGTACTCTTTAAAGGTTACTCAACATGAAAATATTGGAGGTCGTTTTTCTGTACTTTCTTCAACTGGATTATTACCTGCAACCATCATGGGAATAAATCCTTATGAGGTAAGAAATGTTGCTAGGAAAGCATTAAGAAGTATATTAGATCATGACTCTTTCATATTAAGTTCTTCAGTTTTTTCACAAACTAATACTTTAAATGGAAAATTGAATTGTATAATTCATTATGGAGATAATTTAGAAGCTTTTGTGAATTGGTATAAGCAATTATGGAATGAGTCACTAGGAAAAGATTCTAAAGGTTCTTTCTTATTAACAGCAAAAGGAAGTATAGATCAGCATAGCCAACTACAAATGTGGTTGGACGGTCCTAATCTTGCCAATTATACTTTTATTAGATTAAATAATGAAGAAGGTTATAAGATTCCAATAACTAACAATAATATTTTATTGTCAGGATTAACTTTAGGTAAAATACAGAGTGTTATGGCAGATTCTACATATGCAGCTTTAAAAGATAGTCATAGATCTGTTAGAAGTTTAAGTATATCAAATATTACAGTCGAGAATGTTGTAGAATTAATGGTTAAATTTTTTATAGAAGTTTTAGTGGTTGCAGAATTAATGGAAGTAGACCCTTATACTCAAAATGCAGTAGAAAAAATTAAAATTAACGTAGCTAAAAGATTAAAAAAGATATGAATAATATAAAAAAATTACCAGATAATTTAATAAATCAAATAGCTGCTGGGGAAGTTATAGAGAGACCCAGTTCTGCATTAAAAGAATTAGTAGAGAATTCTATTGACGCTGATGCAAGTGAAATATCCATATATTTGACAAATGGAGGAAAAGATTTAATTGAGGTTATTGATAATGGCAAAGGTATGAATCTTCAAGATTTAAATATGTGTTTAGAGAGGCACGCAACTTCAAAAATTAATGATGGTGATCTAATGCATATAAATTCCCTGGGTTTTAGAGGAGAAGCTTTACCTTCTATTGGATCTATAGCTAATTTATGTATTGAATCATTCGATAAATTAAAAAATGAAGCTTGGAAAATATCAATTATTGATAAAAAAAAAAATGTAGAACCCTCTATTATAAGGTTTGGTACTAAGGTAACCATTACTAATTTATTTTTAAAAGTTCCAGCTAGATTAAAATTCATGAAGACTAACGGAACGGAAATTCGTTATTGTAAAGAAGTTATCAAACATTTAGCGATGTCACATCCAAAAATAACCTTTAATCTAACAGTTGATGGAAAAAAGATATTTTATTGGGAAAAGAGTGATATTGCTAGTTTTGAAGGTACGAAAAAAAGATTAAGCCAAGTTATGGGAGAAGACTTTATTCATAGTTCTGTTTCTGTAGCAATAGAGCGAGATGGATTAATTCTAGCAGGTATGGTAGGCATGCCGACTTTAAATCGTAATACTGGAAGAGAGCAATATTTATTTGTAAATAATAGACCTGTGAGAGATAGGAATTTAATTGGGGCTTTAAGAGGAGCCTATAAAGGTTTAATAGAAAATAATCGTTTTCCCGTAGCAGTATTATTTTTAGATGTTATTTCTGATGATGTAGATATAAATGTACATCCCGCAAAAGCTGAAGTAAGATTTAGAGATTCTGCAAAAGTTAGATCAATAATTGTTTCTGGTGTGAGAAAATCTTTAGAGAGCGCTGGACTTAATACAGCAACTGAAATTTCTAATGCGTTAATAGATAGGATGAGTTTTAATACTAAAGACATTAATGAACCTTCTAGTAACTTAAACTTAAAAAACATTAATATATCTCCCTCTTCTAGATTTACAGATAATTTTGATAATGATAGTTTTGACCAGCAAAGAACTTATCCTTTAGGATCAGCTATAGCTCAGGCACATGGAACTTATATAATATCTGAAAATGAAAACGGTCTTTTATTAATTGATCAGCATGCAGCGCATGAAAGGATTGTATTAGAAAAAATTAGATCAGGTTTTCTAAATAGTAATATACAAAAACAAATTTTACTTATTCCTGAAGTAGTTGAGTTATCCGAAGATCATTTTGAAGTCATTATTGATCAGAAAGACAACCTTATTAAATTAGGACTTTTGATAGAAGAATTTGATAAAAACACAATTATAATAAGAGAACATCCAGCAATTTTAGACAAGGTTGATTTTCATATTTTAGTAAAAGATATTGCAGAAGAAATTATTAATTTTGGCAGTGAGTTTATTTTATCTGAGAGACTAGATAATATTTGTGGAAATATGGCGTGTCACTCAAGTGTGAGAGCTGGTAGACTACTTTTAACTTCTGAAATGAATGCATTACTAAGAGAAATGGAAGCCACGCCAAATTCTAGCCAATGTAATCATGGTAGGCCTACATTTATAAAATTAAGTGTCAAAGATATAGAAAAACTATTTGGGCGAACTTGATAAGTTTTTAAAAATTATTATTTCACTGATTCCTTGTTGTTTTTTTCCAATAATATTTAATTTTTTTTCTAAATCAAAGGTATTGTTTTTATTTTTTTCATAAATATAAATTGTATTTTGTTTCATTATTTTAGAACATAACCATTTCTCTATTATATTAGAAAAATTTGTAATATCATAAGGTGGGTCAAAAAAACAAAGGTCATACTTTTTATTATTATATATGGGCTTTAAAGCATTAGCTTTTATAACAGTGCTATTTTTTTCTTCTCTTAACTTTATAATATTTTTTTCAATAGCATCAATAGCATCTTGTGAGGAATCTATAAAAGTGCAGAATTTGCAACCTCTAGATAAAGCTTCTAATCCTAATGCGCCACTTCCAGCAAAAATATCAATTACTTCTATATCACTAAAATTTCTAGAAAGATGTTTTGAGTGTAACAAAATATTGAATACAGATTCTCTTAGTCTAGAATTAGTTGGTCTAGTTTTAAAATGATAAGGAGTATTAATATTTATACCTTTATGTTTGCCTCCTAGTATTTTAATCAAAAATCACCTATGTTTTTTAGAAAAATTTTTAGTTTTTTTTCCTCTATTTGAATAATCTTTCCTCGATCTAAATTATTTAAAGAAAAAGGTCCAAATTTTATTCTTATTAAATCATTAATAAATAAATTATAATATTCCATAATTTTTCTTATTTCTCTATTTTTTCCTTCATAGAGTTTTAAATTTAACCATGATATTTTTTCTTTTTTTTCTAATATATCAATATAAATTGGTCCATACTTAACATTATTAATTGTTATACCTTTTAGTAAATTATCTTTATTTAATCTTTCTAAATTACCATGGACTTTTACTTTATAAATACGTTCAATTTTATTTATGGGTAGTTCAAAATATCTCTTTAATTTTCCATTATTAGTTAATAACAATAATCCTTCAGTATTATAGTCTAATCGACCAATGTAATGTAATTCTTGTAAATTATGAGGTAGATAACTATAAATAGTTTTTCGATTTTGAGGATCATTTTTACTAACTATTACTCCTTTGGGTTTATGAAAAATATATAATTCTGTATGCTTCTTATTTCTTATCAACGAACCTTCAATTGTAATTTTATCGTTTTTACTTACAAAATATGCTGGTGTTAAAATTAGCTTTTCATTTACTCTTACTTTACCCATAGAAATCAATTTTTCGGCAGCTCTTCTAGAGCAATAACCCGTCGATGCTATACTTTTTGCTATTCTTTCTAATTTATTTTTTGTATTAGTCATAATTTAACAAGAATTTATAAAGGCCTTTAATAATCGTTTATCACTATTTTGTATAAAAAATTCAGGGTGCCACTGAACTCCAATACAGAAATTCATACTCGGGTCTTCTATACCTTCTATTACGCCATCTTTTGAAAAAGCATTAATTATTAAACCTTTACCTGGTTCTTTTACTGCCTGATGGTGAGCGCTATTAACCATAATATTACTTTTAGATATTATATTATATAATTTAGTATTTTCTTTAATGGATATACTATGGCCTGCTTGATTTCTTGGGTTAGTTTGTTCATGTTGAATCGGATTAGAAATTTCATCAGGTATATGTTGTATCAGAGTGCCTTTATATAGTACATTTATTAATTGTTCACCACCACAAATACCTAAAAGGGGTTTGTCCATTTTTAAAATAATTTCAGAAGCAAGTAATTCAAATTTTGTTCTTTGTTCTTTTAATATTACTGTTTCATGAATATTATTTTCTCCAAATATATTTGGATTAATATCAAAATTACCTCCGGTTACTAATAAGCCATCCACTTTCTTAAGTAATAAATCAGCATCCTTCGTATTATGAGGAATTCCTATCCCAATCCCTCCACATTCTTCAATAGCACTAAAATAATTTTCCCTTAGAGCATACCAAGGAAATTTAGAATATTCATTAGTAGTCTCATAATCTAAGGTTAATGCAATTAAAGGTTTTGACATATTACTCATATCTTTTTGTTATTATTATAATAGATATATGCTATTTTATATAATCATGGAAAATAATAATAATAAAAAATTTATGCAATTAGCTATAGAAGAAGCAGAAAAAGCATCAAAAAATGGAGAAGTACCAATTGGTGCAGTTATAGTTAATAAAAATCATATAATTGCAAAATCTGGAAACTTAATGGTTAAGTATTCTAATCCTTTACTTCATGCAGAAATGATAGTTTTAAATAAAGCTTCAGAAGTATTATCAGAAAAGGGA
>PTKH01000012.1 GCA_002937655.1 Alphaproteobacteria bacterium MarineAlpha9_Bin3
AAAGATGTAGTTTTAATTAGTAATTTAAATGAAAATGGACGTTTTAGCAGAGTAACTGTAAAAGATATAGCAACAGTGGAATTTACTCACAAAGAACCTTCAGCAAATATTAGATTTTTAGGAGATTCTTCTTTAGCTATTAACGCCGTAAGGCAATCTGGAGCAAATGTTATAGAAATTATGAAAGGTGTAAGGAACGCTGTAAAAGAACTAAATGAAAATTCATTACCTAGCCTTGGTCTAAAACTTGAACAAGTTTATGATGAAACAATATACATTGACTCTGCAATAGAACTTGTTCGACAAAATATTTGGATCGGAGGCTCCTTAGCTATATTCATTTTGATAATGTTTTTAAGGTCTTGGAGAGCTACAGTTATTATTGGTTTATCTATTCCTATATCAGTAGTAGCAGCTTTTGTAGCAATGGCCGCTCTTGGAAGGTCAATAAATGTTATTTCTTTAGCTGGAATTGCATTTGCAGTAGGAATGGTGGTTGACGCTGCAATTGTAGTTTTAGAAAATATTTATAGGCATAGAGAAAATGGCAAAGAAGCGAATGAAGCCGCTTATTTTGGAGCTAAACAAGTATGGTCTGCTGTTATGGTTTCTGCTTTAACAACTGTTTTAGTATTTGTTCCAATTTTAATTATGCAATTAGAAGCAGGGCAGTTATTCAGAGATATAGCAGTAGCAATTTCAGTTGCTGTTACAATGAGTCTCTTGGTTTCAGTTACAGTTTTACCTGCACTAGCTAAATGGCTTTTAACAGGAGTACAAACATCTAAAAAAAATATTTTTATATTAGATAATATAGCTAGAGGATTTGTAAAATTTACAATTGGTTATGTAAAACTTATTACTAAATCGAGAATAGCCTCTTTATTAGTTGCAGGTTCAGTTGCTATAGGTGCTTTATCTATTTCTTATGTTATGCTTCCTAAACTTGAGTATCTTCCAGAAGGAAACCGAAATTTAATTTTTGGTATTATGCTTCCACCTCCCGGATATAATCTAGAAACTTTAACAAAAATAGCTGAAAGGGTAGAAAAAAGAGTAAAGAATTTATGGGCATCAGAAACAGGTTCTGAAGCAGAGGCAGGACAACCACCTAAAATTAAAAACTACTTTTTTGTTGCCGGGGCTGGAGGCAGAACACTTTTTGGAGCGAGTGCCGTACAAGATACTAGGGTCAGAGAATTAATACCTGTATTAACTCGATCTTTATTCGGCGAACCAGGAACTTTTGGATTTTTTACTCAACCTAGTTTATTTCAAAGGGGATTTGGAGGAGGTCGATCTATAGATTTAGATATTACTGGTCCTGACTTAGAAAAAGTAGTTATTGTTGCACAACAGGCTGCAGGATTAGTTGGTAAATCTTTTCCACGAAATGAAGGCAACCAAATGAGGCCTATACCTGGTCTTGTTTTAGGAGCTCCTGAAATTCAAGTTCAACCAAATAGAGTAAAGTTAGCTGATAATAATATTACAGCACAGTCATTAGCTTTAAGTGTTGATGCATTTAATTCAGGACTTAGAATTGCAGAAATAACTGTAGATTCAAAAAGAATGGATTTGACTTTAAGAGGAAAAGAGAATGCTATAACCCAAACACAAGGAATAGAAAATATTCCAGTGGTGACTCCTGACGGAAAAATACTTCCTATTTCTTCTATTGCTGATGTAGTTATGACATCTGGACCAACAGAAATAAGACATATTGAAAGGGATAGAACTATAACTTTACAGATTAAACCTATAGATAAAATTCCGTTAGAAGCCGCAATTAATACAATTAGAGAAAATGTTATTTTTCCTCTTGAAAAACAAGGGTTACCAACGGGTATTAATCTAAATTTATCTGGAACTGCTGATGAATTAACAAGCACATGGAATGCAATGGTAATGAATTTACTTGTTGCTATTTGCATGGTTTACCTATTAATGGCGATATTATTTGAGAGTTTTATTTATCCTTTAGTTATTATGTTATCGGTTCCACCTGCAGCAGCTGGTGGAGTAATGGGTTTATGGGTTCTAAATTTAAATATATTACAACCATTGGATATGCTTACAATGCTTGGTTTTGTAATTTTAATTGGTATAGTGGTAAATAATGCAATTTTATTGGTGCATCAAACTTTACAGCACATGAAAGAAGAAAAATTAAATGCTTCAGAGGCTATTTTAGAAGCCACAAGGAACAGAATTAGACCTATTTTTATGTCTACATTAACTAGTGTCTTTGGAATGATACCTTTAGTTGTTTTTCCAGGAGCAGGGTCAGAGCTATATAGAGGTCTAGGTTCAGTTGTAATAGGTGGTTTATGCCTTTCAGCAATATTGACTTTAGCAATAGTTCCTCCAATGCTAAGAATATTTATAAGAGAAAATATAATAAAATCTCAAGGCATAAAACACGCTATCGCAGAATAAAAATTTGATTAAATTAAAATTAATACTATTATTTATATAAGGAGTAATAATAGTCATGTTAAATAATCACACTCAAACTAGAAGAAGACTACTTAAAATTATAGGTGTAGCTGCCATAGGAGCAATTTCTGGAACTACGCTAGTTAAATTAACTAAAGATAACCGTTTACATAGAGTAACATGGAAAGGAATAGCACTTGGTTCGCAAGCTGAAATAACTATTTATCATTCCGATAAAAGAGAAGCTGAAAATATTCTTAAGGATAGTTATAAAAAGCTATCAAAATTAGAAAACCTTTTTTCTCTTTATAAAAACAACTCACAATTATCTCTATTGAATAAAAATGGCTTTATAGAAAAACCTCATCCGGATATGATAGAGCTATTTAATTTATCAGAAAAATATGCAAAAATAACTAATGGTGCTTTTGATATTACAGTTCAACCGCTATGGAACGTTTATAGTAAAGCTTTTAATGATAATGGTAAACCACCATCAGAAATAGAAATAGAAAAAGCTTTAAGTTTAGTAGACTGGAAATCTATTTCTATAGATAACAACCTAATTAGCTTCAAAAAACCTGGAATGTCATCTACTTTAAATGGTATAGCGCAAGGATTTATTACAGATAAAATTTCAGAAAATCTAATTAATTTAGGAATAGACAATACTCTAGTTCAACTTGGAGAGTATAGAGGAATAGGTGATCATCCAGATGGAAGACCTTGGCGCTTATTATTATCTAATCCAGAGAATACAGATAGTATAGGGGAGATAGAATTTACAAATGCCGCAGTTGCTACCTCAGCAGGATTAGGAACACCTTTTGATTTGACAGGAAATTATCATCATATATTTGATCCTAAAAATGGTCATAATCCAAATAAACAATTACAAGCAAGTGTTTTATCTAAAACTGCAACTGAAGCAGATGCTTTGGCTACAGCTTTTTTAGTTTTAGACCAACAGGATTCAGAAAATATTGCAAAAAAGCTAAAAGTTGGCTTTGAAATTTTTGATAATAATAGAAATAGAAAAATTATTACTTCTATTTAATCAATTTTTGGAATTTTTGCAAAAGGAGCAGGAATTAATATTTGAGTTTTCTGAGATATTATAAATTTTCTTAACTCAGGTAACATTTTTTGCCACCTTTCATCATTCATTAGTTTAGCTCTTCTTTCTACTCGACTATTTAAACTGTCGTAAGCCCACATATGAACTACTTGATTTAATTCTCCTATCTCAGTGGCATAATAACCAACCATATGACCCAGTATTTCCTTTTGTGCCTGCATACCCATATTTTCATATACTTTAAAGTATTCAGGTGTAGAACCAGGCTGAATAGTATAAGTTCTCATTTCTACAATCATAAAATTTCTCCCTATAATTATTAAATTTATTTATATATCAGGCCATATATCTATTAAAGATAAAGCCTCCTCTAATGCTGCCGCACAAATAAATGTATCAGCATCATAATCTTTTTTTGCAATTATTTGAAAACCGATTGGTAATCCATCAGAAAAACCGCAATTTATAGTAGCGGCAGGGTGACAAGTCATATTAAAAGGATAGGTAAAAGGAGTATAATCGAACTCATCTTGATCCCAACCATCAGGTACTATATTTTCTGCCTTAAATGCTACTGTTGGCATTGTTGGTCCTACAATTAAGTCATAATTTTGAAAAACTTTATTAATGACTGAAGCATTTTCTCCTCTAGAATTTTCGGCAGCTAAACGTGTAAATAAAGGATGCTCTTTTCCTATATCACAAAACTTTTTAAAAACTGGGTCTAAAAGATTATTTTCATCTTCAGTAAAATCTTTAGACAAAAATGCAGCACCTGAAGTCCATAAAACATTAAAAGCCTCTTTAGGATTATAAGCCCAATTTATATCTATTTCTTCTACATACGCGCCTAAATCTTCTAAAAGCTTAACAGTATTTTCTACATTAAAAATCACATCTTTATCAATAAGGTTAATATTCCAAAAAGGACTCATCCCAAAATCTTTACTATAAGCTATTTTTTTTCCTTTTACACCTTCACCTAATTTACTTATAAAATTACTATCCATTGATGAAGCTGCATGCCAATCTCTCCAATCCGGTCTACTTATTTGCGCAAATAGCATAGCACCGTCTTCAACAGTTCTTGTCATAGGTCCAACATTAGCTATTGTGCCAAAAGGAGATAAAGGCCAAGCTGGGATCTTTCCAAAAGTAGGTTTAATTCCAAAAAGACCTGTATAAGCACATGGTATTCTTACACTTCCTCCACCATCTGTTCCTATAGCTAAAGGACCCATTCCTGAAGCTACAGATGATGAAGAACCTCCTGACGACCCTCCCGAAGTTCGTTCTAAATTCCATGGATTCCTCGTAATACCTGTCAAAGGACTTTGAGTAGTTCCCCTATGACCAAATTCAGGAGTTGTTGTTTTACCTATTATAATACTTCCAGCTTCTTTTAACCTTGCTGTAACAGGAGCATCATCATTCCATTCTCTATTAGGGTTTATAGTTTTAGATCCTCTTAGTGTAGGCCACCCCTTTGTATATAATAAATCTTTTATAGCTGTTGGCACTCCATCTATAGGACTTTTTTGAGATCCATTTTTCCATCTTATCTCAGAATCTTTAGCCTGATTCATAGCACTCTCTTCATCTATAAAAACATATGCATTTATTTTTTCATCTACATCCTTAATTCTATCAATAATGGAACTAGTAACTTCAATTGGTGATAATGATTTTTTTTCATATAATTTTGATAATTCGGCTGCGGATAATTTATAAATTTCTGTTTTCATATTTTTTTTTCCTTATGCTATAAATTTAAGCTATTAAAGATAAGTATTACAAATATTTAAACTACATTAAAGGAAAATTCATTATGTATTCTGTTCTATACCCAGATTTTTTAGCTAAAGATGATTTTAAATATGAAAAACCAATTGCAAAGGGAATATGTGAACTTATTAAGTATGATGCAAAAAAATCAAGTGAAATACCAGATGAAGTATGGAGTAAAGCTGATGCATTAGTAACTGGTTTATATATGAAAGTGGATAACAATCTAATTTCTAAATTAAGTTCTTGTAAAATAATCACTAGGATGGGTGTAGGTTATGACTTAATTAATGAGGTAAAATGTGGCGAATCTGGAATAGTGGTTAGTAATGTTCCAGACTATGGAACATATGAAGTTGCGGACCACGCTATTACTTTAATTATGAATTTTGCAAGAGGAATATCAGAATATGACAAACTATTAAAAGAAAGTATAAATAATAATTGGCATCACTCTTCTGTATCTACAATAGATAGAGTAGTGCAAAAAAAAATAGGTATAATAGGTTTAGGTAGAATTGGAACAGCTTTTGCGCTTAGAGCAAAGGCTTTTGGTTTTGATATAAGTTTTTATGATCCTTACATTCCAGATGGCCAAGAAAAGGCCCTTAATATAAATAGATACAATAAGTTGGAAGAAATGATGTCAACTGTGGACTATTTATCGATACATTGCCTTGCCAATAATGAAACAAAAAATTTAATTGATGCAACTATGCTTAAAATTTGTAAACCTAATTTAGTGATTGTTAATACAGCTAGAGGAGCCATTGTTAACCTTGATTCCGCTTATAACGCCCTAAAATCAAATAAAATTCGTGCTATTGGTTTAGATGTTTTACCTACAGAACCTGCGGATCAAAAACATCCTTTAATTAATGCTTGGTTAAATGAAAAATGGGCACAAGGTAAAATAGTTTTAACACCACATTCTGCTTTTTACAGTCCAACAGGACTTATATTTCTTAGAGAAAAAGCTTTAAAAACTTGTATAGATCATTTACAAGGAATTAAAACATCAAATTGTGTTAATGAAGAATATTTAATATATAAAAGGGAAATATAAGGAAAAACTATGAATAAAATGATTGATTATTATTTTGCTACTCCCTCGCCCTGGGCCTATTTAGCTACTCCACGAATAATTGAATTAAAAAATAAATATAATGTAGAAATAAATTGGAAACCTGCAGATTTGATGGAAATTTTTGCTATACATGGTGTTGCCAATGTAAAAGACCGCCCTAAACCAGTTCAGCTTAATCGTTTAACAGAATTGGGTAGATGGAGTAAATTTTTAAATATGCCTTTAAATATTCAACCAAAATATTTTCCTGTAGACCCTACGCTCTCTCACAAAGTGATTATTCTTGCCCAAAAAAATAATATAGATATTAAAAACTTAATCTTTTCATTTCAGAGAGCTGTATGGGCAGATGAAAAAGATATTTCAGATGAAAATGTAATTATAGAAATTTGTAAAAATAATAATTTTGAATCTAACTCGATTATAACTGATGCTAATTCAGAGGAAATTCAAGGTGAATTTAAAAAAAATACTGAGGAAGCACTTAGTAGAAATGTTTGGGGCAGTCCTACATTTATATTTAATAATGAACTTTTCTGGGGCCAAGACCGTATAGAGTTTCTAGAAAGAGCAATTCAAAATAATTAATAAATTATTATTCATATAAAGTACTGATTACTTATTTTTTAAAACTGGTTTAAACTATGGTAGGCAATATATCCGAAAAATCTATACTAGATAAAATCAAAATCACATCTGACATTAGGCAATTACCCGAAGATGAACTGGATAAACTTTCAGCTCAAGTCAGGCAAGAAATGATAGAATCTGTATCTCAAACTGGAGGACATCTGGGAGCAGGTCTAGGAGTAGTAGAACTTACAGTCGCTTTACATTATGTATTTAATACTCCTTATGACCGTTTAATATTTGATGTTGGTCATCAAAGTTATCCGCATAAAATATTAACAGGTAGACGAAACAAAATGAAAACTTTAAGACAGGAAAAGGGGTTATCCGGTTTTACTAAAAGGGCAGAAAGTGAATATGACCCATTTGGTGCTGCTCATGCTTCTACTTCAATATCTGCTGCTTTAGGAATGGCCGTATCTGCGGAACTAAAAAAAGAAGATAGGAGAGCAATAGCAGTTATTGGAGATGGTGCCATGACAGCAGGAATGGCTTATGAAGCTATGAATAATGCGGGCTCAATGAAACTTCCCTTAATAGTTATTTTAAATGATAATGATATGTCAATAGCTCCTCCTGTCGGTGCTATGAGTGCATATTTATCAAAACTAATTTCATCCTCATCCTATAGAAGTTTGAGAGAAGTAGCGAGCCAAGTAGCAAAAAGACTACCAAGACCAATAGCAAATACTGCAAAAAAAGCAGAAGAATATGCGAGAGGTATAGTAACTGGAGGAACTCTATTTGAAGAATTGGGTTTTTATTATATTGGTCCTATAGATGGACATAATATTCAACATTTAATTCCTGTACTTAAAAATATAAGAGATAAAAGAGAACAAGGTCCTATCCTAGTTCATGTAGTTACTCAAAAAGGTTTTGGTTATTCACCTGCAGAGGAAAGTTCTGATAAATTTCATGGAGTATCTCAGTTTAATATTAAAACAGGTACTCAAAATAAATCAAAAAATGAAGCTCCTAGCTATACTTCAGTTTTCTCTAAAGAACTCATTAATATTGCAAAAAAAGATAAAAAAATTGTAGCCATAACAGCAGCCATGCCTTCAGGTACTGGTTTAGATATTTTTGCGGAAAAATTTCCTGATAGATTTTTTGATGTAGGCATAGCTGAACAGCATGCAGTAACATTTGCTGCAGGTTTAGCAGCAGAGGGAATGAAACCATTTGCTACTATATACTCTACTTTTTTACAACGTGCATATGATCAAATAATTCATGATGTGGCAATTCAAAAATTGCCTGTAAGGTTTGCGATAGACAGAGCAGGTTTTGTGGGAGCAGATGGCCCCACACATGCGGGATCATTTGATATAGCATACTTAGCTAATATTCCTAAAATGGTATTAATGGCTGCATCGGATGAAGAAGAATTAAAAAGAATGGTTTTAACAGCTGCTAATATAAATGATAGACCTTCTGCATTTAGATATCCTAGAGGAGAAAGTATAGGAGTAAAACCTCAAAAAATAACTAAACCTCTAACTATTGGACGAGGACGTATTGTAAAAAAAGGTAATAGAGTAGCCATATTATCCTTTGGAGCAAGATTGTATGAGTCGTTAAAAGCAGCTGAAATACTGGACAAGAAAGGTTATAGTACTTCAGTAGCGGATGCTAGATTTTGTAAACCTCTAGATACAAAACTCATAAGAAATTTAATATCTAATCATGAAATATTAGTTACAATTGAAGAAGGGGTAGTAGGAGGATTTGGTTCTCATGTAATGTTGTATTTATCTAATAATGGCCTTCTAAAGATAAATTCTAATGTTCAGACAATGGTGTTTCCTGACAAATTTATAGAACATGCGAAGCCAGATATTATGTATAAAAATGCTAATATGGATGCCTCATCTATAGTTAAGCGCGTAATGAATTTTATGTAATATTATCTAATAAATTCAGGCAATTTAAAACTTACCTTTTCTTTTTCACCGTCTAACACTTCGACAGTTATTTTACTGGCAAAATTTTCTTTCAGATAATTTATCAAATCTATAACTAAAATTTCAGGTGTTGAAGCACCAGCAGTTATTCCGATAATATTATAATCTTTAATTAATTCTAGATTAAGTTCATTCTTATCAGAAATTCTATAAGTAGGAATTCCAGTCAAGCTTGAAATTTCAGCTAACCTTACACTATTTGAACTATTTTTATTACCTAGCACTAATACTACATCGCTATATTTAGCTAAGTCTCTGACCGCTTTTTGTCTATTTTGAGTTGCATAACATATATCTCTAGTATCTGGACCTTTAATTGTAGGATACTTATTTTTTAAAGCTTCAATTATCTTTCTAGTATCATCTACGGACAATGTTGTCTGTGTAACATAAGCTAGACGTTCACTAGTGGAGAATTTTAATCCACTTACTTGGTCAACTGTTTCAATAACTTTTACACCTCCAGGTACTCTCCCAGCTGTGCCCTCTACTTCTGGATGTCCTTTATGTCCCACCAAAATTATTTTATATCCCTGTTCATAATATTTTAGAGCTTCTATATGAACCTTCTTTACAAGAGGACAAGTAGCATCAACTATAGATAAAGACTTCAATTTAGCATCAGATTCCACCTGATCAGAAACACCATGAGCGCTAAAAATTGTATTAGAATTATCAGGAATATCTGATATTTCATCAACAAAAATAGCACCTTTGTCAGTTAAACTATCAACTACGTGTTTATTATGAACTATCTCATGTCTAACATAAACAGGAGAACCAAATTTATCAATGGACTTTTCCACAATGTCTACGGCGCGCCTTACTCCCGCACAGAAACCTCTAGGTTGAGCTAAAATTATACGTTTCATTATTATTTACTATTATTTTCTCAGTTCAGTTTTCAAAATTTTTCCAGTAGCATTTAACGGAAGATTATCATAAAATTCTATTATTCTAGGATATTTATAGGCTGCAATATTAGATTTTGCAAAAGTTATAATATCTTTTTCCGAACAATCAGAACCATCTTTTAGAACTATACATGCCTTAATTTCTTCGCCCCATTCATCATGAGGCACACCTATCACAGCAACTAATGATACATCATCATGTTTAATTAATACCTCTTCTAACTCTCTAGGGTATACATTATAACCTCCCCTAATAATCATATCTTTAACTCTATCTACAATATAAAGATATCCGTCTTCATCGTAATACCCAATATCACCTGTGTGAAACCATCCTCTTCTTAAAGCATTTTTTGTTCCTTCAATATTATTATAATAACCTTTCATTACAGCATGACCTCTTACAACTATCTCTCCAGTTTCCGTTGTCTTTACTTCTTGATCATTTTCATCAAATATCTTTATTTCTATTCCCCATACTGGTTGACCAACAGAGCCAGGCTTCCTCACTCTACCTAAATGATTAAATGTAATACCAGGGGAAGTTTCAGAAAGACCGTAACCCTCAAGAATTGGAACTTTAAAACGTTCTTCAAAATTTTTTAAAACTTCTAAAGGTAAAGAAGAACCTCCTGCGGAACATACCCTTAAATTGTTAGAAATGATGTCAACATTTACTTTTGACTCATCTAAGCTATTTAGCAAAGCCCAATACATAGTTGGTACTCCTCCAAAAACAGTGGCCTTGTAAGACTCCATTGCTTTTAATACTTCAACTGGATCAAAACGAGGTAATACTATTAAACTTGCGCCGCTTAAAATTGAACTAAGCATCATAACAACTTGACCATAAACATGAAACAAAGGTAACGACATTATAACTTTATCTGACTTTGTTAATTGCGCCAAATCTTTACCTATAAAAGAATTTAAAAGTACATTAGAATGAGTAAGTTCAGCACCCTTTGGTTTACCTGTAGTTCCAGAAGTATATAAAATTATAGCAGTATCTTCAGAAGAACATTGAATAGTATCAAAATATTCTTCACTATTTTCAATTAGTGAAGAAAATTCGTATACATTTTCATTATTAATTTTGAATTTATCTGAGGATTTGATTACCCACATTTTTTTACAAGATTCTGATTTTTTTACCGCTTCTAATACCTCTTTTGCAATTTCTAATTCAGGTGTACCTTCAAAACAAATAATACCCTTTGCTTCTGAATTAATTAGAATGAACTCAATTTCACTATTTTTTAATAAAACATTAAAAGGTAAAACAATACATCCAGCTTTTAAAATAGCAAAATATGAGAAAATAAATTGTGGAATATTTGGACAACATAAAGCCACTTTATCTCCACTTTTAATTCCTGCTTTTATAAGGCCATTAGCTATTTTATTAGCCATAATATCAACATCCTTATAAGAGAATGTTTTATCTGCAAAATAAATGGCAGGATCTAAAGGATTAGTTTTTGCACTATATTCCAAAGTAGCTGAAAGATTTAACATTATTTACTCCAAAAACTGTACATAAAAATAGTTTAAATATAATATGAGTATAATATATTAAGTCTAGTAAAACTATTCAATTTAGGGGGTACATAAATTGATAAAAATTTTTTTTAGCTTTATGCTATTACTTTCTACTTCTATTAATACACTAGCTTATGCAGAAAGTACTGAGGATGTAATTAAGTATCGTAAAGATATAATGAAATCACTAGGTAATCATATATCAGTTATTGCCGCAAATTTAAAAGGTAAGGTTTCCATTAATGAAGATATTCTTACGCATTCTAAATCTATATTTTTAACATTCTCTTCTTTCAATATTACTAAAACATTTCCAGAAAATTCTGGTCCAAGTAATTCACCTAATACAAAATCTCTTGATAATATTTGGTATGAAAAAGAAATTTTTAGTGATGCTATGAAAAATTCTATAGAAAAAGCCCAAAATTTAGTTTTAGCAGCTGAGTCAAATAATAAAGAAAATATAGCTAAAAGTTTAGGTGCTTTGGGAAAAACTTGTGGCTCTTGTCATAAAAAATTTAGAAAAAAGAAAAATTAAAAAATTTATAATACTTTACTTTATTCTTTCATTATTTTTCTTTAACGATGCTGTTAGTAACGAGAGTGGGAAAGTTCTATCTTTTGTCGCAGGTTGCTATGGATGTCATACAAGCAATCCCAATCAACCTTTCGGCGGAGGTTATGAAGTAAAGACAAAATATGGAACTTTCATTTCTCCAAATATAAGTAAAGATGAATTAAATGGGATAGGAAACTGGGGTAAAGAACAATTTATTAAGGCTATAAAAGAAGGGCTTAGTCCTAAAAATAAGCCATATTACCCTGTATTCCCATATAATTGGTATACCAAAATGAAAGAGAGTGATATTTTAGAAATTTATGATTATATATTCAGCTTACCTGCCGTAAAAAAAAATAATGCTAATCATGACTTAATATTTCCATATAATATAAGAGAGTCATTATGGTTCTGGAGGCTTGCAAATAAAATAATTACAAATAAAAATAATATCGAATATAATTCAAAATATAATAGTAGAGGAGAATATCTAGTAAACTCTGTAGGGCACTGTGGTGCCTGTCATGCACCTTTAACGTTCCTCTCAATTATTAAAGATTACAAAAACCTAGGTGGAAGGAAAGAAACATCAAAATTTTCAAATGATAGTATTCCTAATATTTCTAATGATATTAATGAAGGTATTGGTTTATGGACAGAATCTGATATCGTATTTTTTCTTCAAACTGGAATAAAACCAAATGGAGATTTTGTTGAAGAAGATATGGCACTAATTATTGATCATGGCACTAAATATTTAAAGCAAGATGAACTTCAAGATATAGCAAGATATTTATTAAAAATAAAAAAATAACTTATAAAACTAAATTTCTTTAGAATTAAAATAGTCTGCTAAAATTCCAACCCTAGGTGCTATTTGATCCCATCGTTTTATATTTAGCAAAATAAGTATAGCGTTAGATGTAGAAAAACTTGCATTAAGCACCTTATCGTAACCTTCTGCATAACTACTTACTAATGTAAAAGCTAATTCCTGTAATCCTGGCTGATGTCCAACTATTCCAACAACTGTTAATTTGTCATCTAGAAATGAAATATAATCCATTAATACTTCTTCAGATGCAGCATACAACTTTTTATCAATACTTTTACTAACTGTCCCAGAGAAGCCCTGTAATATTATATCTGAAGTTTGAATAGTCCTAATTGATGAAGAGTAAAATAATGCTTCTATATTTGGTTTTTTACCTTTTAACCAAATACTTAATGTATTAGCTTTATTTTTTCCTTTATTTGTTAATTTTCTATCATGATCTTCAACATCATGGGATGCAGCTTCTGCTTTAGCATGACGAATAATATATAAATATTTCATATATTACAAATCCTGAACAGCTGTTATAGCTCTCTCTAAATCATCAATTAAATCATCAATATCCTCTACTCCTACTGACAATCTAATCAAACCATCCTCAATTCCTAACTCTTTTCTAATACTTTTAGGTACTGCAGCATGAGTCATTATTGCAGGGTGCTCTATCAGGCTTTCGACTCCACCCAATGATTCTGCCAATTGAAAAATCTGACATGTCTCTAAAAAACGTTTAGCTTTATTTAATCCTCCAGACAAAATACAAGTCACTATTCCACCAAAACCATTCATCTGATCTTTAGCAACATTGTATCCATCATGATCAACTAATCCTGGATAATAAACTTTATCAATAACATTTTTCTTAGATAAATACTCAGCAATTTGAAGTGCATTACTACAATGTCTTTCCATTCTTAAAGATAGAGTCTTCAATCCCCTTAAAGCAAAAAAAGCATCAAATGGACCTTGCACTGCTCCTACTGAATTTTGTAAATAGGCAATTTGTTCCGCCTGTTCTTTTTGGGAACAAACTACAATTCCTCCAACCATGTCCGAATGACCATTTAAAAACTTAGTAGCTGAATGTACTACAATATCAAACCCGTGCTCAATAGGTCTTTGAATATAGGGACTACAAAAAGTATTATCAGCAACAGTAATAATATTATGTTTTTTAGCTATCTTAGCTACATGTTGCAGATCTACAATTTTTAACATTGGATTAGTTGGTGTTTCTATCCATATCATTTTAGTATTTTTAGTTATTAATTTTTCTAAGTTTAAATTATTAGATAAATCACCAAAATTAAATTTTAAGTTTGAAGTTCTTTTTCTAACATTCTCAAATAATCTTCTAGAACCTCCATACAAATCGTCCATAGCTAAAATTTCATCACCAGAATCAAGCAAAGATAAAACGGTATCTGCTGCCGCTAATCCAGAAGCAAAAGCAAAAGCACTAACTCCACCTTCAAGATCAGCCATGCACATTTCATAAGCTTTGCGTGTTGGGTTTCCTGTTCTGGCATATTCATATCCTTTATGAACGCCTGGACTATCCTGAACAAAAGTAGATGAAGCATAAATCGGAGTCATTATTGCTCCTGTGCTAGGGTCAGGTGATTGCCCCGCATGAATAGTCCTTGTTGCAAATTTTGATTTTGGAAGATTAGAAACCATTTAATTATCCCTTTAACAATTTTAACTAATTATATTTATTTTCAATTAACCATTTTTTATCATATATCTTTAAATATTTATTACCAGTATCACAGACTAATGTAACAACATTTTTTTCTTCCGTTTGTTCTCTACAGTATTTTATTGCGGCTGCAATTAATGTACCACTTGAGCTACCAGATAAAACGCCTTCTTTTTTCAATACCATATTACAAGTATCTAAAGCCTCTTTATCAGATATAGCATATGCATGAGTAATTATAGGAAAATCAAGTAATGGGGGAATATAATCTTCGCCTATTCCCTCAACCAACCAACTTCCAACGCTATCAGGTATAACTCCTGTTTTAAATTTTGGCTCTAAAATAGAACCTAATGGATCTGCTAAAATTATATCGCAATTCTTATTTACTTCTTTCAACGCTTTTCCTACACCTGTAATAGTTCCGCCTGTACCTACCCCTGCGCAAAATGCATCAACTTTATTAGATAGTTGGTCTAAAATTTCTGGACCAGTCCATTCATAATGCGCTTTTAAATTAGCATTATTTCCAAATTGATTAATATATAAAGAACCATTATTTTTGTTCGCTATTGTTTGCGCCAAGTCTGCATAATATTCAGGATGCCCCTTTTCCACATCTGATCTAGTAATAACTACTTCTGCGCCTAGTGCTTCTAAATGAATAATTTTTTCTTTTGCCATTTTATCTGGAACAACTATTAAGCATTTATAACCTCGAAGTTGCGCTATTAAAGCTAATCCTATTCCCGTATTACCTGCTGTAGCCTCTATAATTAAACCACCTTTTTTTAAATCTCCATTCTTTTCCGCTGAATCTATCATAAATTTTGCTGGACGGTCCTTGATTGATCCACCTGGATTCTGAGATTCTAGCTTTAAAAATAGTTTACATGTACCAGTATCTATGTTCATTACTTCAAGTAATGGAGTATTACCTATTAAGTCTATAACTGAATTAGTTGTTAATTGTTTTTCCATATTAATTCCTATCTATTTTAATCTTTTTTATCTTCTAACTGATGGGCTTTCTAGAGGAAGGCCATTTCCTCTCCAAGCTATATATAGTTGTAATGCATTATAATCAGCATGCCCAATTTCTAGAGGTTCTGCTCTTGCTTGATTATTGCAGAATTGAAACCTTCTATGGACAGAAGCAATATTCTCCCATCTCATTAAATAAGAAGGAAACCCATTTATATGCCCTTGACTAATTCTTTCAGCTCTTAAATAATTTCCAGCTAGATTATCATGGCATTGATTACAAGCCAAATTCATTTGTCCTATTCTTTCAAAATATAACTGCTTTCCTCTTATGAAAAATTCTTCAGCCTCTCCTTTAATACTAACATTCATAGGCAAATCTTTAGATAAATATGTTATAAAACTAGATAAAGATAGTATATTATCACTCTCTAGTGGACCTGTTTTTAAATTCATATTGTTTTCTAAGCATATATTTATTTTTTGCTCTAAGTTTATTAATTTATTTTGATAAATTACAGGATATGAAACAGCTATCCCTTTTAAAGAATTATTATTTTCATTATGACAGTTTGCACATGAATAATTATTTTTACCCATTTTTTTATTAAATAATTCACTACCTCTCTCAACCCAAATCATTCCAGGGTTATCAAATTCATCTTTTTCAATAGCTCGAGTTTCATCTTTAGAATAATATCTACCTGATTTTAACTCATCTTTTGCATAAGGTTTTTTATAGGTATCAAAATCAGATAATTCCTGTGCAAACAAGTTAAAAGCAAAGACCAACATAAAAACCAATGCGCTTTTCATTATAAAAAACATTTACATGATATCTTTATTAGAATTTATATTATCAATTTTAATAGGCAAAATTTCTTTTCCTTCATTATCATAAACTACCAAAACTGCTTTTTTATAAGTTGATTGACCATAATCATCTATCCATTCTACTTCTACTAAACCAGAAGTAACTGCTTTCATTTTAAAAGACATAAATGGATTAGCCGATACTCCAGAAAACCACTGACTTCTATATATTTGTTGTCCATTAAAGCGACAAATAACTGCATCTATAATTTTTTTTGGATATATAACTCCAGTTTCAGGATCTCTTCTCACTCCAGGCTCCATAACATGTTCAGCCATAGTTTTTATTGTTATAATTTCATCTACTACAGCAGTTTTAGGAACCTTAAGACGTCTTCTCCAATTTTTTCTTTCTTCTTCAGCCATTAGCTACACGCCCCAATAGTTACGTCAACATAAGACTGCGTTTCCCCTACTGTTCCATCAGCCATTTCTGCGATGGCAACAATATTTGAACTCGTTCGCATTCTAATTCTAATTGAAACATTTGCTTCCCCAGAATAGGGAGTAAAGTGAAATTTAGCTATTTCAGGAAAAGGATTATCTAGAACTAATATATGTACAGTTTTAGGAAAATCATCATTTTTCATAGAACAATTTACATAAAAACTTATAGGTACAGTATTACCATTTTCTGCTATGTCAGGAGCATTTAGACTAATTAAATTTTTTCTTAATTCCCGACCTTTAATAATATTTTTTACAATTCTTTTTGCTTCTTCGGGATCTGGTTCTATTCTAAATGTTTGACGATAAGTTTGGAATCTATCCCTAAAAGGTTGACCCGCCTTAAAATCAGCATTAGCCGCCTTAGAGCAAACAGTAATAATCAAACCTGATAAAAAAGTAATAACACTTCTTCTAGAATATTTTTTACTATTTAGACTCATATTTAACCTTACATTTTATCTGTTTTAAGAGTAGATAACCAATTAATTACATCTTCAATTTCTTGAGCTGTTAAAATTGTTTTTTCTCTATAATTTTTATCTACTCGTTTTAAATCCCTAACTTTATAAAAAGCTGGCATTACCGAATCTGGGTTTAATACATAAGGGTTTACTAATCTTAGCCTTAATTCTGCAATTGTATAACGATTTCCAACACCTGCCAAACTTGGTCCTATATTTCCTTGAAATATATCGTCAACCATAGGTATTTCATGACACGCTAAACAATTACCTTTTCTTGAAAGAGCTATATCACGTCCATTATTTATATTACCAACTTTATCAGTTAATGAGTTTGGTATAGAGAAATTAATAATATCATAAAAAACTATATTTTCGTTAGCATGAACAAAATTTATCAAAGCAAATAAATTTATTATGATCAACGTTTTTAAATACATTTAATTTCTCTAATTAAATTAGTTATATACTATAATATTATATAGAATTTAGTTTTAATAAGCCAATATATGATTATAAAGATTAAACAATAATATAATAAATACGCTAATATTAAATACCGGTCAGTATAAAAGTAAATTATAATATTAAATTGTTATAAATCTATTTTAAATTATTATATATTTATAATCATACGGAGAATGAAATGAAGCCACTAGAAGGAATAAAAATTGTAGATTTTTCTACCTTATTACCTGGGCCATTAGCAACTTTGATTTTAGCAGAGGCAGGAGCAGAAGTTATCAAGATTGAGCGAATAGGTGGTGAAGACATGAGAAGATCTCCACCGTTTATTGACGGAGAAAGCATCCTATTCTCCATACTTAATAGAGGAAAACGTTCTGTAGAAGTAGATATTAAATCTAAAGATGGCTATGCAAATATTTTAAATTTAATTAAAACTGCTGATGTAGTAGTTGATCAATTCAGGCCAGGTGTAATGAAACGTTTAGGTCTAGATTTTGATAGTTTAATTAAAATTAAGCCTAATATTATACATTGTTCAATAACTGGATATGGCCAAACAGGTCCTAAAAAATTAATCGCTGCTCATGATTTAAATTATATGGCTGAATCAGGTTTACTGTCATTAGCAATTGAAAAAGATGGCTCACCAGCTATGCCCAATACACAAATAGCCGATATTGCTGGAGGCAGCTATCCTGCAGTTATTAATATTCTTTTAGCATTAAGAGAAGTAGAAAAAACTGGTAATGGAAAGTTTCTAGACATTTCAATGACAGACAACCTTTTTCCTTTTATGTGGATGGCATTAGGTTTAACTGCTAATCATTTCTATTCTAGTGGAGGAGATATGCAATTAACTGGGGCCAGTCCTAGATATGGGATATATGAAACATTAGATAAAGGCTACATAGCGTTAGGCGCCCTCGAAGAAAAATTTTGGTTAAGGTTTTGTGAAGTTATAAGCTTATCTGACAAGCTAGTGAATGATCATAATGACCCTGAGGCAACAAAAAAGGCTATTATTAAAATAATTAAAAGTAAAAATACTAAAAAATGGAAAGAAATTTTAGCTAATGAAGAAAATATATGCTGTTCTATTGTTCACTCATTAGAAGAGGCTATGCAAGAATCTCAGATTAAAGAAAGAAAATTATTATCTGCAAAAATGAAAATAGGAAAAGAAGAAATTTTTCCCATGCCAACTCCACTTGCTCCTAATTGGAGGCCAAAAGAATTAATTAAAAGCTCTCCTAAGTTAGGGGAAGCAAATTCTTTATATATGGAAAAATTATGACTAGTAAAAATAATTCCTATAATATCAAATTCATTTACCTTAAATAATTATGATGAATTTATTAATTATAATATAAATAATATATCAATTAAAAAATAATGGAGAAGAGTTATTACTATTAAGCCAAAAAATTCAATTTTAGATATTGCACCATATGTACCAGGAAAGTCTGGGACAGGAAAAAAAAAGTCTATAATTAAATTATCATCTAATGAAACACCTTTGGGCACATCTGCTAAAGCACTAGATGCAATAAAAAACTCGCTTGGTATTCCATCACGTTATCCTGATGGAAGCGCGATAGAATTAAGAAAAAATTTAGCCAATTTTAATAATATCAACATTAATAATATAATATGTGGAAACGGCTCTGATGAAATACTTTCAATGTTTGCTAATTGTTTTGCAGGACAGAATGATGAAATTATATACTCTGAACATGGATTCTTAGTTTATCCTATTGCAACCAAAGCTGCAGGAGCTATTCCTATTATAGCTAAAGAAAAAAATTATAAAGCAAATGTAGAGGAGATTATAAAAGTTTGTAGTAGCAAAACAAAAGTTTGTTTTATTGCTAATCCAAATAATCCTACTGGAACTTATTTAACCAGAGATGAACTCATTACTCTTAGACAAAAATTACCCATAAATTGTCTTTTGGTTATAGATTCTGCATATGCAGAATATGTAGAAAAAGAAGATTACACAAACGGTTTCGATTTAGTCAATAAATTTGAAAATGTTGCATGCACAAGAACATTTTCAAAGATTTATGGATTAGCTGCATTAAGAATAGGATGGGCTTACGCATCTTTAGACGTAATAGATTACTTAAATAGAATTAGATTACCTTTCAATATTAACACTATTGCGCAAAACGCAGCTATTGCAGCTATTCAGGATCAACTATTTATAAGAAAAGCTATTAAACATAATAATATTTGGAAAAATTATATAGAAAAAGAACTTATAGACTTAGGAATAAATATAATTCCAGGAGTTGGAAATTTTGTACTAGCTCAATATAATAATATAGAACAAGCTAATAATTGTTATATTTACCTTGAAGAAAATAACATTTTTGTGAGAAAAGTATCTGAATATGGTCTGGCAGATTGTTTAAGAATCACAGTAGGTTTAGAAAAAGAAAACATTTATTTGATTAAGATTATAAAAAATTTTATAGAAAATAATTAATCTATTTGTATACATTTATATGTATAAATAGTTTAGGAGTATTTTATGTATAACAAAGAAAACTTAGACACTATATTTTTTGAAAATAATGACCTTAGTAAGTCAGATGTAGAAAAAATTGTTTCTGATTCTCTATCAGGAGCAGAAGACGGTGAGCTTTACATGCAATCATCAGAGAACGAAAGTTTTGCCTTTGATGATGGAAAATTAAAAATCGCAAACTCTAATAAAGATATTGGTTTTGGATTAAGATCGTTGTCTGGTGAGGTTGTTGGGTATGCACATGCTTCCGAAATATCAAAAAAAGCCTTAGAAAGAGCAGGAAAAACAGTTAAGGAAGTAATTACGAAAGAGAATAAAGAAATTGATGTCTCTCCTCAGAAAACAAATAGAAATTATTACGAAGCTAACAATCCAATACCTAGTTTAGATTTTGATAAAAAAATAAAGATATTACAAAATATAAATGAGTATGCTAGATCGATTAATAATAAAGTTGAACAAGTTAGTATTAATTTAGCAAGCTCTTGGGAAGCAATTAGAATTTTAAGATCAGATGGCGAAATGTTAGATGATATTAGACCATTAGTAAGATTAGGTGTAAACATAGCAGTTACAGATAATGGTAAAATGGAAACTGGTTCTTATGGATCAGGCGGTAGACATAATTACGATATTCTTTTAAGTGAAGAGAATTGGAAATATCATGTGGATGAAGCCTTAAAACAAGCTTTAATTATGTTGGAAGCTAAACCGGCTCCTGCTGGAGAAATGACAGTGGTATTAGGTCCTGGATGGCCTGGTATCTTATTGCACGAGGCAATAGGCCATGGATTAGAAGGTGATTTCAATAGAAAAAAAACAAGTGTTTTCTCTCATCTTATGGGAGAAAAAGTAGCAACTAATGGTGTAACAGTAGTTGATGATGGAACACTGCATTCAAAAAGAGGATCGCTTTCTATAGATGATGAGGGTACTCCAACAGAAAAAACTATTTTAATTGATAATGGTAAATTAGTTGGTTATATGCATGATAGATTGAATGCAAGATTAATGGGAACTAAGTCTACAGGAAATGGCAGAAGACAATCTTACGCTCATCAGCCGATGCCTAGAATGAGAAATACCATAATGGTATCAGGAGATAAAGATCCTAAAGAAATTTTAGAAAGTACTAAAAGTGGTATATACGCTAAATCTTTTGCTGGTGGACAAGTTGATATTACTAATGGAAAATTTGTATTTTCTGCAAGTGAAGCCTATAAAATTGAAGATGGAAAAATTACTTCTCCTGTTAAAGGAGCTACTCTGATTGGGTCTGGATTTGAGGTTTTGAAAAAAGTTACAATGATAGGTAATAATATGGAATTAGACCCTGGCATAGGGACTTGTGGTAAAAATGGTCAAGGCGTGCCAGTAGGTGTAGGTCAACCCACACTAAAGATTGATGGGCTCACTGTAGGCGGAACTGAAACTAATTAATAATACATATTTAATATGAATAACGTTTATAAATTTCCCTGATGCCATTATCTTCATTATTGTTCCATATGTTCAACATTTCTGTAGCTTGGTTTTTTCCAGAATACGTTATTTCCTCTAATTGATTTAAATAACCTGTTTCATCATTTCCAGATGAGTCTAACCTTTTTCTATTTTTAAGACCCATTTTTGAAATTTTTATTAACTCTTTTGCATAATCTTTAATAGAATTATTATTAATAATTAAATCCATACCTTTTATTGGAACTTCAGAATAAGCTTTATGATACATTTCTGGTGTCCAACTATTTGCTAAACTTTCAGATTCGTTTAATGCTTCATCATCATATAATAAACCCACCCATAGTGCCGGTAATGCACATAGACTTCCCCAAGGACCTGTATCTGCACCCCTAAATTCAATGAATTTTTTAAGCCTTATTTCAGTAAATATAGTACTTAAATGATCTTCCCAATCTAATAAGGTTGGCCTTTCATCTGGAAATTTATCTAGTTTACCATCCATGAATTTCTCAAAAGAATCTCCAGCACAATTAATATATTTTCCATTTCTCCTAACAAAATACATCGGAACTTTTAAAGCATAATCAACCCAATCCTCAAAACCTAAGTTATTTTTAAATATAAATTTTGGAATACCACATCTATCTTTATCAACATCAAACCATATTGCGGCTCTTCTTGATATAAATTTGGAAATTTTCATCTTTTCTATAGGAGAGCTAGAAAATAATGCTGTAACAATAGGTTGTAATATAAATGAAGTCTTTAACTTTCTACTCATGTCCTCTTCAGAAGAATAATCTAAATTAACCTGAACAGTGCAGGTATCTGCCATCATTTCTAAACCTTTAGTTCCTACTTTAGGCATATATTCTCTCATAATTTTATATCTTGGCTTAGGCATCCATAAATTAGATGAAAGCTTTCCCTCCAACCTAGCTCCTACTCCTAAAAACCCAATGTTTAGATCTTTTCCTACTAATTTTACTTGTCTTAAATGTTCATTAACCTCACTACAAGTTTGATGAATATTTTCAAGAGGCGCACCTGATAATTCTAATTGTCCTCCCGGCTCTAAAGTAATAGATTGCTTGTCTTTTTTTAATGCTATTAAGTAACCTTCTTCCCGAATCTCTTCCCATCCGAAATTAATTAGAGACTCTAATATATTTTTAATACCTGACTTTTCCTCATAAGATACTGGTTCAAGATTTTTCATTTTATAAACAAATTTTTCATGCTCAGTACCTATTCTGAATAATTCTTTCGGCTTACATCCTTCAACAAACCAGTTAATTAAATCATTTTTTTTAAGATCCATATTTATTTTTCCTAGATAAATTTATTGAAATAGGGCAAGAGCAATTAAAGCAGCCGTTTCTGCTCTATATATTCTTGGACCTAAGCTACATTCTATTAAATTTTCAATATTAGTTTGTACATAATCTCTTTCTATATCGTCAAACCCCCCTTCAGGGCCAATCACTATAACAACATCAGAAGCATTTAGATTATTATTAAATTCTTTAATTATTGGAGACATTCTTAATTCATCACAAAATATAATAGTTTTGTTAAGCTTTTCACATATTTCTAATTGTTCCTCATATTTTCTTAAAGGCTGTATTTCAGGTATACTTAATCTTCCTGTTTGCTCCGCAGCACCTATCGCATAATTTCTATATCTATCAATATTAACATTTCTAACAGAGGTTCTTTTCATTAAGGTAGGGTAAATACTTTCTACCCCACACTCCGTGGCCTTTTCTATTAGCCAATCAGATCTAGCTTGTTTTAATGGCGAAAATATTAATGATGGACCAGCTTCTTTTTTTGCATTTCTTATTTTTTTTATACATTCAACACTAACTATAGACTTATTTACATCAATTTTTGCAGACCATTCTCCTGATATATTGTTAAAAATAATTATATCATCACTAGTTTTCATTCTTAATACATTGACTAATTTATGAGATTGCTTAGAAGACAATTTTATAATTGAATTCTCATCTAAAGAAGATTCACTATAAACCCGAGTTTTAAATTGATAGTCCAATTTTATATCCTATTCTAAATCTTCTATTAGTTTAATTTATATGATAAACATTTAGTAAATTAAAAATATAGTTTAGTAAAATTTATTCTTTATTCCAAATAATATTAGACACAATGACACAAAAAATTAAAAACTTTATCATTTTAGGAAGATTTCATAGTCCCACAGGTGCATTATTATTAGCATGGCCATGTTTATGGGGCATTAGCATGGCAAAACCTGAATTTTTAATCTTACTTAAGTATACAACTATTTTATTCTTTGGTTCATTTATATTAAGGGCAGCAGGCTGTGCATGGAATGACATTCTAGATAGAAAGATTGATAAACAGACTATTAGAACAAAAAATAGACCTATAGCTTCAGGCAAGCTTTCAGTTTTAGATGGAATATTTTTCATACTTTTAACTTCTATATTGGGATTATATATTTTGTATAATCTACCAGTTACTGCAATCGTAATTTCTATAGTAAGTATCCCATTAATTATTATTTATCCATTAACAAAAAGAATTACCTTTTTTCCACAAATATGGCTAGGAATTACATTCAACATTGGTATTTTAATTGGTTACAGCTGTATAACAAATAGTTATCCAAATTTTATAGTATTTATCATGTACTTTGGTGCTATTTTTTGGACAATTGGATATGATACAATTTATGCCATGCAAGATTATAATGATGATAAACTTACTGGTGTTAAATCTACCGTTACAAAAATGAAAGATAAATCAGGTTTATTTGCATCTTGTGCATACTTTTTAAGTAGCGTGCTTTTTGCGATTGCACTAATATTTAATGATTTCAATCTAATTATTATAATATTTATTTTTGGACTAGGCTTATGGCAATCATACTTTGCGCTTAATACAAAAATTACAGAAATACATAAATTTAATCAAGGTTTTAACAACTCTAACTTATGTGGTTTTTTAATTTGGTTAGGCATGATTATAAATATTTATTTTATGAATTAAATATGAAAGACCTAACTTTAAAAAATATTACTATAGTGATACCTACTTATAATTCAGAAAAAACAATTAATAATACTTTAGATTCTATTTATAAGAATTTTGAAAATATTATAATAGTAGATGCAAGCCCGTATAATATAAAATCAAAAATATCTAAAAAATATAAAATAATTTTTTTTAGATCAAGTAAAGGAAGAGGAACACAATTGTTACTAGGGGCTAATAAAGTTTCTACTAATTGGATATTTTTTCTTCACTCAGATACAATTTTAAATAAACAAAATATCATAAATATAAAAGAATTTGTTTCTAATGACTTAAATTATTTTAAAGCTGCTGCTTTTAAAATCAAATTTAATAAAAATAATATTTTCTCAAATGCACTTACGGTAATTGCAAATTTCAGATCAAAATATTTTAAATTACCCTACGGTGATCAAGGCTTATTAATTTCAAGAAAATTTTACAAAAAAATTGGAGGTTATAAAAATATCCCTATAATGGAAGATATAGATATTATTAATAAAATCGGTTTTAAAAATATACAAATACTTAATAGTCATATTATAACAGACTCAATTCGTTATGAAACACAAGGATGGCTAATTAGGCCTATTATAAATCTATATTGTTTAATCTTATATTTTTTTAACTATGATATTAATAAGATAAATAAAATATATTTAAGAAATAAAAATGGAAAAAGTTAATCTAATTATTTTTGCAAGGCGGCCAGAAATATCTATTGGAAAAAGTCGTTTAAAAAATAGAATAGGAAAAGCATTAGGAGCTAACTTTTATTATCGTAACTTGTTAATAACAATATTAAAATTTCATAATGATGAAAGAATTAATTTAAAATTATGTGTGACGCCTGATTCCGCATTAAAGAATTGGTCCAATTCAATTTTTCCTAAAATAGAAAGAATTCGCCAAGGTCCTGGCGATATTGGGGAAAAAATGTGGAGAATTCTATCTAAAAATACTAATAAAACAATTATTATTGGTAGTGATATTCCCAATATTACTAGTAAGATTATTTTAAATGCATGGAAAAAGCTTTATTTATCAAATATAGTATTAGGCCCTGCTAAAGATGGGGGTTTTTGGCTAATAGGAATATCTAATAGTAAAAAATTTAAAGGTTTATTTAATGATGTATTATGGTCAAATAAAAATACTTTAGGTCAGTTAATAAAAAATATTCATCCATCAGAAAAAATTTCATATGTTGATACTTTGGAGGACATTGACTAATTTTTTATTTAAGGAATCACTATGAGGCTCTTAAAATTAACAAAGAGCCTAATAATGTTTTTAATTAAACTATTTTAATAAATGCTTTACAGAGTCTATAGCATATTGAGCGCATTCTTCGTCTTGATCTGAACTAGCTCCGCTTATGCCAATAGCTCCTATTAAATAACCTGATTCTGTTCTTATGGGCAATCCGCCCGCAAATGGTACTAAAAAATCTACTGTTGCTACTCCAGGCCTTGGACCTAAAAGACCGTTCTCACCATATGCTAACTCTCCTACTTTTCGTGTGGAACGAGGTATCATAGCAGATGAGGTAGCTTTTCTGATAGCAATATCTATACTTCCTAAAAAAGCATTATCTTGCCTCCTAAATAAAATCAAATCTGCTCCCGAATCAACTATCGCTATATTAATAGGATTCCAATTCTTTTCTGCTCGCTTATCTTCACAACTATCTGCCATTTTTTTAGCTATTTCTAAACTAATTACAGGCTTTAATTCTAATGCAGAAGCACTATTGATTATATAAAACAATGTAAAAAACATAGTAAAAGTAATTTTAAAAAAATTCATATCTCTCTCCCAAAAAAATTAAATATTAAAAATCATAATGAATATATTAATTTTGATTAACTAAAAATAGTTTAAATTATAAAATTATTAATATAATTTAAAATATAATAAATGAGAGAATGTATGAAATGATAAGACTAATTATAATATTATTTGTAGTTTTTGTAATAATTTATGCTCTACTTAAATTTTCGCCAAAGTTTAAGTTGTTAATAAAAAAAATAATTAAAAGTCCATTTATATTTATAATTATTAAAAACTTAATTAGATTAATACTAAAAAAATTTTAATATTATAATTCTAACAACATTTTTGCCAAAATATTTTTTTGAATTTCAGTCGATCCTGCATATATAGTAGTTTTTCTAGTATCAAAATACTTTTGGGCAGATGTAGTAGTCCAAGAAGGTCCTATCATTGGTTCATTTATTCCTGTAGTTATAGAATTTTGTTGATTAGAAAAAGCATAATAGCCACTAGCTTCTAAAATAAGTTCTGTTAATTCTTGTTGTATTTCAGATCCCCTTATTTTTAACATATTTGCATCTGTTGCTGGAGAAATTCCTTTTATCTCATTAGAAATAACTCTAAGTAAATCATATTCTAGTGCTTGTAGCCTCCTATCGCAATTAGTGATTTTATCCATAAAATTTCTATCAGAGTTAAGCGAATACAATCCATTAATATTAAGTTTAGCTATTTTTTTAATTTTAGATAAAGCTTTTTTAGAACTTGCAACTTGCGCGTTATTTGTACGCTCATATTCTAATAAATATTTTGCTACTGTCCATCCCTTATTTTCTTCATAAATAAGATTTTTATTTGGTATAAAAACATCCTCTAAATATACCATATTAATATAGTGACATCCATCAAGAGTAATAATGGGTTTAACAGACACACCATTTGTTTTCATATCTAACAACATAAATGATATACCTTCCTGAGGTTTGCAGTCAGATTTAGTTTTAACTAAAATAAACATCATGTCTGCAAAATGAGCCATAGTTGTCCATGTTTTTGTTCCGTTAATTTTATATCCTCCTTGAACTTTTTCAGCTTTTGTAGATAAAGAAGCAAGATCTGACCCTGATCCAGGTTCAGAATATCCTTGGCACCACCAATGAGAATTAGATAAAATTTTTGGTAGATAATATTCTTTTTGTTCTAAAGTTCCATATTTTATTATAACTGGTCCTACCATGGTTACTCCAAAAGTATATTCTCCATCTGGAGCATATGCGTCAGCGCATTCTTTATTAAATATATACCTTTGGGTAACAGTCCAATCAGTGCCACCATATTTTTTAGGCCAATTAGGAGCTATCCATCCTTGTTCAGATAACTTATTATACCAGTTTACCATATCTTCTTTACTTAAATGATATCCCTCTTCTGTCTTTTTCTGAGTTATATGACTTAGATTATTTTTTATAAAATCTCTTACTTGTTTTTGGAAAGCTAAATCTTCTATTTTAAAATTTAAATTCATCACTCTACCTTTTTTATATATTTTATAAAAAAGAAAACTATAATTCTTTACATTTATAGATAATTTTTAAATTAGCTAGATTATTTATAAATTCAATCTTGTTTTCTATTAAATAGTATATTCCAGCCCAGGAATTACTATCCGAAGTAAGGAGATGATTATTTTTATCGTATAAAAATTTAGTATTTTCAAAACCTGACCATCTTGTTTCATCGCCTACCCATACCATTGGAGTAGTTACGTCTATTTTATATTTATTTATTTTACCATTATTCTGCTTTTTACCATTAACTCTATCTACTTGGCACTGCCAAATTATTGTTTTAGCCATAGCTAAAACACTATTAACTTGAAAAAATAAAAAAGAGATTAATATAAATTTAATCATAAAATTATGCTTCATAGATTTTTATTTCATAAGTACATTAGTTAATGTTTATTTAAATTACTTTATATTAAATTATACTTGAACCAATATAAAAGTTAATTATTTATATATATTATGATTACGGTATTTTATGATGGAAAATGTAATTTATGTAGTAAAGAAATTAATTACTATAAAAAAATTGCTCCTAAAAATTTATTCCAGTGGCAAGATATTAATATAGATAATAGTGTATTAGAGAAAAAAGGTATTAGTACTTCTGATGCATTGAAGGTTCTTCACGTTTTATTCAATAACAATATATATACTGGAATAGATGCATTTATAATTATATGGAATAATATTAGTTACTGGAAAATATTCAGTAAATTTATTTCTCTTCCTATAATTAAACATATAAGTCATATAGCTTATATTATATTTGCAAATTGGCGTTTTAATAGGCTAGAACATTGTATTATAGCGAGAGATAATGATAATTAATATTAATTATTTTTTAATCGAATATATTGTAGTCAGAATTTGTAGTTAATAATTTTTATGATAAAGTTCATCTATGAGAATTAAAATTATAGGTAGTGGTATTACTGGTATAACTACAGCTTACTATTTAGCTAAAAACAAACATCAAGTTACTATATTAGATGAAAGAAGATATCCTGCAATGGCCACTTCTTATGCAAATGGCTGTCAAATTAGTGCTTCAAATTCTGAGACCTGGAACAGTTGGAAGAATATTAGACAAGCATTAAAGTGGCTGTCAAAAAAAGAGGCACCTCTTCTCATTTCTTTGAAACCAGAACTAAATAAATATCATTGGTTCATAAAATTTATTAACTCAATTCCAGAAAAAGAAATTAATACGTTAGAAACATGCAAAATGGCCTTAAATTCTATCAATCTATATAAAATTATTGCAAAAGAAGAGAATATAAAATTTGATATGATTGAAAAAGGCATATTACATATTTATAAAAAAAAAAGTGAGTTAGAATTAGCAAGAAAAATAAACAAAATATATAAGTCAGCTGGGTTAGAAAGATGGGAAGTTAATAAAAATGAGATAATGAATATTGAACCTTCTTTATCTGATAGTAATATTATGGGAGGCTTTTATAATACTACTGATTTTACAGGAGATATTCATAAATTTTGTATAGAATTGAGTTATATTTTAGAAAATAAATATGAAGTAATATTTATGAAACATCATGCTAATAATCTTATAGAAGAGCTAAATAATACAGATATTATAATAGTTTGTGCTGGAATAGGTTCAAGAAAATTAGCTAATAGTATCGGTGATACTTTACCTATATACCCAGTAAAAGGCTATAGTATAACTATTAATAATCCTGGCAATAATTCTCCATGGGTGAGTTTATTAGATGATGAAAAAAAAATAGTTACAGCAAGGCTAGGTGAAAAAAGATTAAGAATAGCCGGAACTGCAGAATTTTCTGGATATAATACAGATATCAAATGGGATAGAGTAAGACCTTTGATAAGATGGGCTGAGACTAATTTTCCAAATATTAATACAGAAGATATAAAACCATGGGCTGGCTTAAGGCCTATGACACCTAATATGATGCCAATCGTTCAACAAAGTAAAAAAAATAGAAAAATTTTCTATAATACAGGCCATGGACATTTAGGCTGGACATTAAGTGCTTTTACTGCAAAAAAAATTAGCCAATTAATTTAAGAATTTTTCTCAATCATATCAGCTTGTAAAATTTCGATCCAGTATCCATCTGGATCTTCTATAAAAGCTAAACCTTTCATTTTTCCATCATCAGGCTTTTTAATGAATTTTACTCCTAATTTTTCAAAACGATTGGACGCTGCATATACATCAGGTACAGAAAATCCAATATGCCCAAATCCTTGAGGATCTGAGTTTCCATTATGGTGTTTAAAATTTATATCATTCTCTGTTCCCCAATTATGAGTTAATTCTAACATAGCTCTCTGCGAAAATGTCCATGTAGTTCTCTTATTATCCTCTTTAGGTACGAAATTATCATCGACATCTCCTGGCATCGCTAAAAAATATAATGTGAATTGCATATCAGAAAAATCAATTTTTCTATATAATTTCATTCCTAAAATACGCGTATAAAAATCTATAGAAATTTTTGGATCTTTAATTCTCAACATAGTTTGATTAAAAATATAAGATTGCGTCTCTTCATCTATATTTTCTGATAATCCTTCTGCCACTTCGTGATGCTTTACCATATGATCTCCAAAATTTAATATTTAATAATAATATAACATATTAACCTATTATTATAAAATATCTGCTTATTATGATAAAGTTTATATATGGAAAATTTAAATTTAAAAAAAATTAAAAAAGATTATTTAAATGATGGAGTAACCATTATAAGAAATTTCATAGATTTGCATTGGATTAAAGAAATGCAAATTGCTATAGATCATATTTTATCTTTTCCAGGAAAAGCGTCAATAGAATATACACCTCAAGAAAATACAGGTAGATATTATGGAGATTTTTTTATATGGAGAAGAAATAAATCATTTAAAAAATTTGCATTTGACTCTAATCTACCAGAACTCGCTAGTAAAATATTAGATAGTAAAAATATTAATTTTTTTTATGACCAATTATTAGTAAAAGAACCTAAAACTAAAGAATCTACTCCATGGCACCATGACTTACCATATTGGCCTATTAAAGGTAATCATATAATTTCTTTTTGGGTTGGATTTGATAGGGTTAGTAAAAACACTGGCGCAGTAGAATATATAAAAGGTTCACATAAGTGGAATAAGTTTTTTGCACCAGCTTCATTTGGGAAAGATACGAGGTTTGAAAATAGTTATAAAAAAATGGGATTAGAGGTTATGCCAGATATTAATTCTAACCTTGGAGATTATGAATTACTATCATGGGATTTAAATCCTGGTGATATTATAATTCACCACCCATTAGTAATTCATGGCTCCTTAGGAAATTTCTCTTCAAAAACTAGAAGAAGAGGTTTAGCTTTAAGATATATAGGAGATGATGTTACCTGGGATGATCGTCCTGGCACATTTATTAAAAATAAAAATGTTAAAAGTATTTTACCTCCTTTAAATTATAAAAATGGAGAAGCTTTAACAGGAGATTTATTCCCATTAATATGGCCTAATAAATACTGAGTATAAAAAATTTTATAAATTTAAACGTTCTAGAATACTTACTTGAAGGCATAAGCATTCTAGAACTTCACACAAAAGAGGAGGTAATAATGGCTGTTATTAATTCCTCTATTATTAATAGAAATATAGAAAAATAGATACTATGTCAATGAGAATGAGTCTCATTCTCATCTATAAATAATATAGGAATAACTAATAATTAAATATTAAAAAAAATCCATCTAAATATATTATATAATTTTAAGTTTCAAAAATTATTTTTCCAGATGCAGGATCAGTTAATCCCAATTCAGGACTTATTTCTTCTAAAATTGATCTAAATTTATCTAAAAAAGCAATTAATGCCGGCCTAGATTCGACTAAAGAGTTTTCATTTTCCCATATTATTGTTGAAAAATATTTTCCTTCACCACAATCAATAAGTTGAAAAGATAAAGCACCTTTATAATCTATTAAATTGAAATCTTCATGTAATTTTAGCATCTCTTCATGATGATCCTTTTTTACTTTAAATCTTACATTACTCACATATTTTGTCATAATGATATTCCTTTCATTTTTATAATTTTTAATATTTTTTTTACTTAATTACTTGCTTTATTTTATATAGTTTTCAAGAGAATATAAGATATAATCATATTAAAAGATTGATTATATAAACCTAATAAACTATTAATCTTAGTAATTTTTTAAAAACTCATTATATGGAATATTATGCTATTATTATTATACAGTTCTTTATTAAGCTATATGTTGTTTTTTACTTTATGTGTTGCCCCTGTTTCAAATAAAATATTAGATGATCAAAATAAATCTAAATTTTTAAGAAATATCTTTCCAAAAAATTTTGTTTTTGGAGGTATTATTGCTTCAATAGCACTAATTTTTTCATTTATATTAAAAGACCACTGGTCAATTATTATTTCATTTATTATTGCTTTAGGGTTCATAATAAATTTATTTATAATAATGCCTAAAATAAATTATATTTCTGACAATAATAATTTAGAAGAAAAGAAAAAGAAGAAATCATTTAGGAATTGGCATTTATCATCAGTATTTATTTATTTAGTTCAAATTATTATGGCTGTTATAGGAATTATTTTAAATATTTAAATATTAATAAAGAAAAGGAAAATAATATGCATGATAATAATGATGAAATTAATTTTCAAATAAGAAAATTTCTTAAACAAGTTGGAGTTGGATCTCATCAAATAATAGAAAAAGAATTGATAGAAAAATCTGATTGTAAAGTTTCACTCAGTTTAGAAATAAACAATAAAGAGATTAAAAAATTTAAGACAACTATAAAAAAATAATAATATTAATTAACTAACTCATCTAAAATAGGACAATTAGGCTTATCGTTTCCAGGACATTTTTTAATCAGCCATTCTAAAGATTTTTCTAAATTTTTGAGTTCTTTTATTTGTTTCTTTAATTCTTCTCTTTTACGAATTGCGATTTTTCTAACTTCAGAACTTTTTCTTGTTTTATTATTAAATAAACTTATCAAAGAAGAACATTCGTCAATAGAAAAACCTAATTTTCTAGCTCTTGAAATAAATTTAAGCTTATCTAATGAATCATTATCATATTCTCTATAATTATTTGAGAGTCTATTAGATTTAATTAAGTTAAGTTCTTCATAGTACCTTATAGCTCTATTAGTAACTCCTGTTTTTGCAGCAACCTCACTAATTTTCATTATTTTCTCACAATCATTGACATTAACGTTAGGGTATACCTTATACCTAATTTATATTATTTAAAAGTAAAGATTAAAATGTATATGAAAATTATATTTATACTTATATTAATATGGAATAATATTTCTTTTGCACGTCCTGTGTCTTACCCAGAAGCTTGGACTTGGATGACAAAAAATGATAGTGAAATAAACTCTACACATATTCATTATTCTCCTACTTTCAAATATTCACTTGGATATAGGGCTGAATATTCTAAAAAAGAAAAATATAGTGTTCATACGCTACATTATAACCACCTAATAAAAAGGTGGAATAAAAAACATTCTCAAGCAAATTTTTATACAAAAAATGGAATAGGAATATTATATACTGATTTTGAAAATTATGAATCAAAAAAAAAATATGCTGGATATGTAGGAATTTCTGGTGACTGGGAAACTAGGAGATATTTTATCTCATATGAAAATAGATATTTGCACTCCGGAAAAACTAATAATTATTTTTCACAAAAAATAAAGGCAGGTATTGCCCCTTATCTCGGAGATTATGGTGACTTGCATACTTGGCTAATGTTGCAAATAGATAATATTCCAGAAAATTTTAATGCTATAACTTATAGCCCCTTACTCAGATTTTTTTACAATACACACCTAGTAGAAATAGGTGCTAATAATAATAATAAATTTTTATTTAATTGGACGATAAGATTTTAAATAAAGGAGAAGTAATATGAGTAAAATAAATATAATAATATTATTAATTATTATGATCATGACTAGTTTTCATACTTTTGCAGAAGATCATAACAATAAAGATAGCAATCAAGTTCCGCTGCAAGCAGGATATTTAGATCCCAATGGATTTTTAATGAAAGTAGACGTTGAAGGATTGGTATGTGATTTTTGTGCTAAAGCGATTGAAAAAGTTTTTATGAAAAGGGAAGAAGTTGTAGGAATAGCAGTTGACCTTGCAAAACAAAATGTAATTATTGCATTAAAAGAAAATATGAATATAGAAGATTATGAAATTGAAGAACTATTTCTTAATGCTGGTTACAATATTACACAAATAAATCGAAAAAAATTATAGAGATGAGACTAATATCAATAAAAAATATTGCCTTACCTTTAATTAGTCTATTTACAAGTTTTGGTACTTTGATATGTTGTGCTTTGCCTGCACTTTTAGTAAGTATAGGTGCTGGAGCAGTTCTTGCAGGTTTAGTATCTAATTTTCCTATATTACTTTTTTTGTCTAAATACAAAATATATGTATTTAGTAGCGCTGGCTTTCTAATATTAATAAGCGGTTATATATTATGGGTTACAAGAAATTCTCCATGTCCTATTGACCCAATAGCAGCAAAAATGTGCTCTAGATTAAGGGTTTTTAGTATATATATTTATGTACTTTCAGTTATGATATTTTTAATTGGTGCTATTTTTGCTTTTGTGGCACCTAGGCTTGTTTAACCTTCAATAATACCTTTATCCATTATTTTCGATTTGCAAAATCCAGTACTTACAAATCCTCCAGCATTGGTAAAAAGGGTGTCTACATAACCAGTGGTTCCTTCTTTTAGTATGTTTATAACAATGAAACCATTAGATAAATTATCTTGATAACCAATGTAAATATTTTTTTCTGGCCTAAAACGAGTTTCCGTAATTTTCATAACATAATTATTATCTGTGCTTCGAATCAGTGTCATTGAACCTAAATCAATAATAATTTTTACTTGTTTAAGAAAAGGCTTCTTATTTATATTATCTTCACATATTCCCATATAACAGTGTTCATACCAAGAAGAAATACAAGCAAATTTCATCATATTTTCTGCGAATGATTTGTGTGATAAAATTAAAATTATTATTACTATAAATATTTTAATACTTCTCAAAACTAACATATATTTTCCAATCAATAGAAGTATTAGTAGTCTTAATTAAATAGAGCAAAATTAATAGAAATCAAATTTATCAATTTTTAATTCTTATTTTAATTCGCATGACCATTTGCTAATATTTTTATTATTATCATGAAACTTTATTATTAACTCTCTTGCCTTTAAATCAAATATCATTTCTTTTTTATCTTTTTCGATGTTAAAAATAATTTTTACTTCTTGATTATGAGAGTCATAAATTACATATTCTGCTTCGGATTTTTGATTTGGTGTCAAAAATTTCCTCCAATGCTTATTTATTCTTTGAGAAATATTAAGAGGTTCTAAAGTATTTATTTTAAATACATCAATGCCATACTTACTATTACAAAGCCATATCTCAACTTTTGCTATAGCATTACTCGAAATTATAAATAACATCATAGCTAATAAAAATATTTTCATTTATATAAAATAACATACATATACTTATATGAAAAAGTAATACAGTTTATTAGATGCTACTTTAGTTAAATTAGTTTTTATGGAGAAACAATATGCAGTCGAATATATGGACTTTATTAACGGTCCTTTTACTACCTAATGGAGAAATAGATGGAAATCATTTAACTTATATATTTGATAGTAAAATGAAATGCGAGGAATACCTAATATCTAAATACCAAAATAGTAGAGACAATGGAAAAACAGTAGAAGTGAAATATAATTCTTCTAATGGCGTATATTTAATTTCCAAAGAGGGTAATAAAAAAAAATATTCTACTTGTAGATTATCTATCATTTGGAAATAATAATTGAAGGTAGAATTTTATTATCCTAAAAAATACTTCATTAATCCTTCAGCTATAAGAAAAATTCCTGTCGCTAAAAATATATAGGATAAAAAACCAGCTAGTATTTTTAATTTTTTCATAAATATATAATAGCACAAATATGAAGCAAAAAATATTTTACTCATGTGTTCAAATCACATATATTAATAAAACGTTAATTGGGAGGAATTAATATGAAAACTACAAATAAGAAAAATAAGAAAACACAATCCGAGTTACTTAAGGTATTAGATCAACCAATGATAAGCCAATTAAATGGAGGCAAGAATTCCGAAAAAGCTCACAAGGATTATTTATTAAAGAAAACAAAAGAGAAAAATACTTAATAATAATTATTTAAATTTTTAAAATTCTTCCTCGTGCTCTCTCAATCTAGGCATTTATTAAAAAAAAAGGCCCAAATTTTAGGGCCTTAAAAAAATTACTTTTTTTAATTTACATGTTAACTAAATAAACGTCATATATGACATGCCCCATCTTTTCTGCAGTTGGAGGTTGAAATTCAACTCCTTTACCTAAAAATGTTGCATTATTCATCCATAAATATTGTTCTGCATTCGTCATCACTGTAGGACTAGTTATAAAATAAAAATCCTCAGAAGTTAAAAGTTCAGCAGCTTGGAATTTAGCAACACCAGCTTCTGTAAGTTTCATTCTACCTTTATATTCAACAAAAATTTGTGCTCCATCATCCATCAGCACACTTGCTCTTACATCTAAAGAAAAAGCATCAGGAGCAGTAACAGTCATCCAGTCGCCACTTGGTTCAATAATTTTTCCAGTAGCTTCTCCTGCTTTTACCCAACCTGAAGGTGCATCCCAAACTAACCTATTTGGTGCGACTACTTGTGGAGGCAATAAATCAGCCTGATAAGTCATTGCATATGTTAAAGTAGGTGCAGATGCTTCTTGTGCTTTTACAATATTTAAACAAAAATATATACTTATAAATATTGAAATTATTATCGACATAATTTTTTTCATTATATTCTCCCTATAATTTAAAAAAATATTGTATTTAATATTAGGAAAATATTTTTCTAATTAAACTATAAATTTTACATATAAAATATGCTAATATTTCGCCACCATCTACTCCATTAGAGACTGCTCTAGTTGTGGAAAAGTATTTATGAAAATTTTAGACAACACTTTTAGACAACGTTACCTAATTTAACCCTCAATTTTTGGCAGATAACCAGTACATAAGGCCTTAAACGTCTTCCTCGTGCTCTCTTAATCTAGGCATTAATTCTACAAGATTACATGGCCTATGCCTAAAATCTAATTGATGAACTAAAATATCATCCCATGCATCTTTGCAAGCTCCTACCGAACCGGGTAAAGAAAATAAATAAGTACCTTTTGTTACACCACCCATTGCTCTTGATTGGATGGTAGAAGTTGATATCTTTTTATAACTTAGCCATCTAAATAATTCCCCAAAACCTGGAATTTCTTTCTCAAGTATTTCATTGAAAACCTCTGGTGTTAAATCTCTTCCAGTGATACCAGTTCCTCCTGTAGTTATAACTACATCCACATCTTTATTATCAATTAGTTTATTTAGCTTAGTTTTAATCTGAACCACGTCATCTTTTACAATATATCTATCATAAACGTTATGACCAGCTTGCAAAATTCTTTCTTGAAGAGTATCCCCTGATTTATCATTTTCTATAGTTCTAGTGTCTGATACAGTTAGTAATGCTATATTTACAGGTTTAAAAACTCTCTCTTTATCTATACCTAACATAATCCTCCTTTTAAAAACTCAAATTTTTATATTTTGGCCAGGTGTTATTCATTAAATCTTTCCTACTTAACTTGGGTTGTTTAAATTTATCTCTATATATCCACATATTTTTTAAAACTTTTTTTACAAACCATCTTGTTTCATAACTTGGTATACTTTCTATATATAGTAATGGATCGGAATAAACTTTAATTTTTTCATTCCACTTTTTATACCTTGTGGGGCCTGCATTCCATGCTATTAAAAGTGGTATCAATGAATCCGAAATATTTTCTTTATCCATTAGTCTTAATAATAAATTCTGTCCTATAAGAATATTATACTCTAAATCATATAATTTCCATAAATTAGAACCTCTAATTGTACGATCTTTTGTAATAGTTCTAGCTGTACTTGGCATTAATTGTAATAAACCTCTAGCACCTCTAGGACTTTTAGCTTTTAAATAAAAACTAGATTCTTTTCTCATTAAAGACCATAAGAGCACTTCATCTATTTTTCTTTCTTGGTTTTCAAACCATTGAGGAGACGGAAATAAACCCAAATAACTCATCTCCCCTTTTTGAAATAATTTATCTCCCAGTCTAAGCTGAACTGCAGGTAAATTTAAATAATTAGTTAATTCTATTAGCTCATGAATTTTATCATTTCCTAATATACCATAAACAAACCTCATCTCCTGATCTGCTTCTCCATATCTGCCTACACTTGATAAAGCTATGGCTCTTTTTATATGTTCATTATTTAATACATCTAATTTTAAAAAACTGCCTGGATTTTTGATATCCCATGATATATTTTCATCATAACCTAAATATTCCAAAGCAAGCTGCCCATAAAACGTATTTAGTTGCCTTGCGGCTATAATAAAATTATTTTTTGCCTCTATATTATTATTAAACTCTAAGTAAATCTTAGCAGCCCAATAAGCTCCTGCAGACTTTAACCAAATATTCTTTTCTATTTTAGTAAGCTCAATAAAATTTTTGAGCGCAATTTCTTTTTTATTCAATCTATATGATGCTAAGCCTGCTCTCCAATATAATTTAGGATTATTTATACCAGAACGACTAGCAGCGTTAATTGCGATTTTCATAGAAATTTTATCTTTACCGACGGCAAAATAACCAGCTGAAATAATTGCTTTTAAATCATCTTCTATATAATCAGGAAGATTATTATTGCTTAAGCTATTAAGTGCTTGCGTAGGTCTACCTCTTTTAACAAGGTTTATAATTTTTTTATAAACAGGATTATACTGTTTTGGTATAGAGAAATTTTCTAGTGGTGTAATACTTTTAAAATCTCTACCATATCCAGCTAATCTATTTAATTTTTCCGGTCGTTTAAGACTTTTAGTATTTTCAGGCTTTCTTCTCTCAGCTAGTTTCCATATTTTATCTGACATAGGATGGTCAGAATATAAATACAACCACTCTTTTAATTCTTTATATTTAGATCTGTATTTTGTAGGGTGCATAAGTTTTTGATATCTTACGTGGCCTAATAAAATCTTATTATTTAATAAATTTATTACTTCATTAGCTTCTTTCCACTTACCTAATTTTTGTAGATAAAAAATTTTTTTATACTTTTTTTGATCTGCAATATTTAAAATAATTTCTTCATTCAAATTTTTAGCAGTTTCTATAAGTAAAGATTCAAAATACTCACTTTCACTATTTACTATAGTATTAGCAAGGCTCTGGTTAATAATACATATGTAAAATAACAGCAAGATTAAAGCTCTAGAAAACAATTTAGTAAATTTAAAGCGAAAAATTAAATGCAAAACTACACCAAGGTTTTTATGAATTTCAAATAATAAATTACGAATAAATACTACATTGAAGATAAAAAATACAACTTTAATCAACTTAATTTTTTTCTTATATCCTTAAGATCAGACCAAGTTTCTTTTTTGCTCTCTTTATTAGCTAAAATATAACGAGGATGAAACATTGAAATACCAGTAACTGACTCTACATTATCGCCTATATATATATCATACCACTTACCTCTACTATGAAAAATACTATCTTCGGTATTTGATAAAATCTTAGTTACCTCTGCTCCAAACATAATAATAACTTTAGGTTTAACAATTATAATTTGTTTTTTTATTATATCTAAAACTAATTTTGAACTTTGACTAAGAGGTGTAAAATATAGGTTTGTATAATAGGTATTAGTTTTATCAAAACTTATTGCTTTTAACATAGCATCCAATAAAGTTTCCACCTTACCTTGAAAGGGTCTTTTTTTATTTAAATCTTCCGGTTTATCTCCAATAACCATAAGATCTGCTTTCTCTGAACCACTATAAAAAGGAATGTTGAAATCTGAAATAATGTTTTTAGAAAGTAGATATTGTTCTAATGATTTCATAGTATCGATTTTTTCTAAATCAACATCATTATTATACTTTAAATCCTTTTTTTCATCATTAATATTATATCTATCAGATATTAAATTATGAGAGCTTTGCTTATCAATACATAATGGTTCATCACATCCGATCTCATTTAACCATTTAATAGCTTCAATAATTACTTCATTAGTAGGATTTTTAGGCATTTAGCTATGATTAAATAGAACCGTATGGAATAGGCCTACCTTCATTATCTTTGATTAATTTACCCGCCTCGTCTTGAGCTGCAATATAGTTACCATGGCCTAGCCAAGATCCAATATATCTAACTGGTTTAGCAACTTTACCGTTGAAAGTTTTATCCTTTTGTTTTCCACCTCTGGCAGCAGGATTATTTTTTGTAATAGCCACTTAATTTTCCTTTATTCTAATTATGGAACTTTTAAGGTAAGTTCTTTTTTTATATGCTCCTATATAATCAAAAAATTAAAATAATACAATCCATAATATATATATTTTAGTATAGTATATTATAATTAATTTAGGGGGTCTTAATGTATTATAAAAAAATTATATATGTAACCATACTTGTTATTTTTTCTAGCCAAGTTTTCGCAGATAGCTGGCGCCCCAATCAATTTGGCTCTTTCTTAAGCAGTAAAATTGCTCGCTCTATGACAGATATAGAAAACTCGGCTTATTTTGCAGAATATTCTTATAATCGTAATCCCGATTCGTTTGCATTAGGAGTAATAGCTTTAGAGGCTTTGATTACTAATGGTCAAATTATAGAAGCACTTCCGATTGGCTTAAAAATCTCAAAGAATATGCCTGAAATAACATTAGCACAATACATTAGTATGATAGATAGCTTAAATTCTAACTCTTATAGCAAAGTTTTAGATGTATTATTAAATATTTCTCCTAATGGAATAGATAATTTTATACTTCCAATACTTCAAACTTGGGCAGCTGCTGGTTCAAATAAAGAATTAGGAGGCCTTGAAATTATGAAGGGACAAGCAAATAGAGGAGTATTAGATCCTCTTTATGATTATCAAAGTGCATTAATTTATGAATTTATAGGAGACATAGAAAATGCACATATTTCCTATAAAAATATCATAAAACGCTCCAATAATGCGAATGCTCATGTATATTCTAGAGCTGCTATATTTTTTGCAAATAATAATCTTC
>PTKH01000013.1 GCA_002937655.1 Alphaproteobacteria bacterium MarineAlpha9_Bin3
GGAACTGGTAGACGCGCAACGTTGAGGTCGTTGTGAGAGAAATCTCGTGGAGGTTCAAGTCCTCTTGGCCGCACCAAATAATTATCTCTAGCTCCATAGGCTATAACAAGAAAACACTTCTTTATCTTCATTAATTATACAGATATATTTTTTATTATTGTATTCTATTAAATATTTATTTTTTTCAATTATTAGCAATACTTTACCTTTTTTTACTATTTTTTTTGTATCTTTATGTATAAATGGTAAATTATTTTGATCGTTATGTTTCATTAAACTTATTTTCCTTTTGAAACACTATTTTAACACAAGAACAAAAAGAGAACAAACATATTTGGTAATAAAATGTCAGGTTGGAATGAATCAAAAAAAATATTAAAAAAAGAATTAAGTTTTAAAAATAAGAATGTTTTAGATGTAGGGTGTGGAAATGGATGGTTTGGTTTTTGGGCAGAGAGTAATGGATGTCAAGTAGATGCTATTGATCCTTCAGAAAGTCAAATAACAGAAGCAAAATATAAAGATAAAGAAAATAAGATAAACTTTTTATTAGCAGGTGCTGAAAATATTAATAGTTTAGAGAATACTTATGACTTAATATTTTTTTTTAATAGTTTGCACCACATTCCCAGTAATCTGATGGAGAGGTCTATAGAGTATTGCGCCAGTAAAATGAATAGTAATGGGAAAATAATAATTATTGAACCAATTCCTGAAGGTAATTTTCATAATTTTGTAAAAAATATAGATGACGAAACTAAGGTTAGAGATCTTGCATTTAAAGCAATAAAAAATTGTAAAAAATATAATTTAAAAATTAATAAAGAGTTATTGTATAATGAATTAAAAACTTTCAATAATGGTCTTGAATGTATAGATTTTTTATCTAAGGTTGACGAAACTAGAATAAATTATATTGAGAGTAATAAAGAATTTTTATTAAATGAATTTAATAACTTATCCAATTTTAATGATAATAAATATGAATTTTTACAGCCAATGAGATTAAATATAATTAGTAACATTAAATAGGAGAATATAATGTCATCATTTTTTGAATTAAGAACATATAAAATATATCCAGGAAAAATGGATGAGTGGCTAAATTACATGGAAAACACAATTATTCCATTTCAAGTATCAAAAGGTATGGTTATACACGGAAGTTTTTCTGTTGATGGTGATAATGAAACTTACATATGGATTAGAAGATTTAAAAATGAAGAACATAAAAATAAGTTATATGAAGATGTATATAAAAGTTCTGTATGGATCAATGAAATTGCACCGGTAGTAGGAAAATTGATTGATAGGGATGCTATTAAAGTTCAAAACCTTAAAGCTACAGATTTATCTATAATGAAATAAAATTATTTCTTTATAGAATTTTTAAAGATTTTTAACCCCTTTTTTTCAAAATCATTTATTTCTTCTGGAGTTAATTGATTTTGTAACTCTTTTAAATAATTTAAATGCATTTCTTCATTAGTTTTACGAGCTATGAATGCCCACATATATGCTTTTTCATTACTTACTTTTGTACCTATTCCTTCTTTATACATATTTGAAAGAGTAATTTGAGATTCTAAAGCTAAAGCTTTATCGTGAGAGTATAATCTTTCTGCAGAATATAGGATCATTTCATAAGCATTTTTATTGTTAATTTCTATTCCTAAACCTTTTAAATACATCTGAGCCAAAAGGTAAGTTGCTACTGGATTTCCAGCTGGCGCAATATTTGAGAGTGATTTATAGGCTACTTCATAATTTTTATTATTAAATTCTTTAATAGCTTGATTAAGAAGATATCCAGACATATCAGCTGCAACTAAAGTTTTTGAAGATATTAAAAAAAATATTATTATGTAAAATCTAATTAATTTAGTCATTTTTCACATCCTGAGTTATCAATTCCATATTTCATATTACTATTACATAAAATAACATTTTTAAAGCTTGTTTTTCTAATGCCCGCTTTTCTAAAATCTGTATTTCTGGCAGTAGCACCGTCCATTAAAGCATGTCTAATTATGGCCCATCTAAATGAACTATTATCTAAATTTGTATTTTGTAAATTAACTCTTCTAAGGTTAGCTCCTTCAAAGGAGCAATTAGTCAGATTAGCTCCTTCTAGATTTGCTCTCCATAGGTTGGCCTTATCTAGATTAGAACCTTCAAGATTAGCTCCAACTAAATTTAGTTTCTTTAAATCCGCTTCAGATAAATCACAATTAATACATTCGTTATTTTGAAGTAATTTATTTAAATCATTTTCATTATAAGCATAAGTATAGCTAGAGGTAGTTAATACCATAATAATTATATAAATATATGATAAATATTTAAGCATATGAATAATTTTCTTTTTATAAACTATATCTATATCATATAATTAGTATATAATTAATTACTTTTAATATTTTTTTGGTGTTCCTATGTTTGAAGACTTTGAAGAAAATAGATCATTAGTAAATGGTATAAATATAAATTATAAAATTGGAGGTAGTGGAGAACCTATATTATTTCTTCATGGTTACCCGCAAACTCATATTTTATGGAGAAAAATGGCGCATTTATTTGCCAAAAATTATACTGTTATATGTTCTGATTTAAGAGGTTATGGTGATAGTGATAAACCCAAATCTGATAAGAAGCATCTTACATATTCAAAAAAAAATATGGCCTTTGATCAAAATGAGTTAATGCATAAATTGGGTTACAATAAATATTATCTAGTAGGACATGATAGAGGTGCTAGAGTTGCACACAGAATGGCGATAGATTATCAAGATAAAATAAAAAAACTATCTTTATTAGATATTGTACCTACTTCTCATGTGTTTGAAAATACAAATGCTTTATTAGCAAGACGTTATTATCATTGGTTTTTTTTGATACAGTCATTTCCTCATCCAGAAACTATGATAGGTAAGGATTCGGAATATTATTTACGTTCAAAACTCAAGATGTGGGGTACAAATAATGATTATTTATCAGAAGATGTAATAAAAGAATATTTAAGGTGTTTTAATTCTGAGACTATTCATGCTTCATGTGAAGATTATAGAGCAGGAGCTACAATTGATTTACTACATCATAAGGAAGATTTTGAAAAAAAAATAATATGTCCTCTTCAAGTTTTATGGGGAGAAAAAGCTACTGTTGAGGAGTTATATGATCCAATTAAAGTATGGAAAAAGTGGGCAACAAATGTTGAAGGAGAAAGTATAAATTGCGGACATTTTCTACCAGAAGAAAAGCCTATTGAAACTTTTGAAGCAATTAGTAAATTTTTAAGTAAATGAAGATATTAGCAGTGAGAAAATGAAAGATAATAAAAGTATATTTACTAAAATTAGAAGCTATTTTCTAACAGGAATTATAGTAACTGCTCCAGTGGGACTTACTTTCTATGTCTCATTTCTTTTTATCGGTTTTATTGACTCAAAGGTTAGAAATATAATTCCTGTTAAATACCATTATGATAATATTCTTCCTTTTGAAATCCCTGGAATAGGGCTTTTAATAGTATTCATTATGTTAACTTTTATAGGCTTCCTTACTGCAGGTATAATTGGCAGATATATAATTAAATTAGGCGAGAGAATTATAGCACGTTTACCTATAATTAGATCAGTTTATGGTGCTCTTAAGCAAATTTTTGAAAGTGTATTGAAAACATCCTCCAAGTCTTTTAGAGACGTGGTTTTAATTGAATATCCTAGAAAGGGAATTTGGGCTATTGGCTTCATTACTGGAGATACAAAGGGTGAAGTTCAACAAATTTCTAAAGATGAATTTGTAAACGTTTTTTTACCTACTACACCAAATCCTACATCAGGTTTTTTACTATTTGTTCCTAGGAAGGATTTAAAAATTCTTAATATGAATGTAGAAGAGGGTATTAAGATGGTTATCTCTGGAGGAATAGTTACCCCTAAATTTAAAAAAAAATATATAAAAAAGATTAAATAATATATAATTTATCCTGATTTAATTAGCTTTATTGCTTTATCTTGGCCAAATAAATTTAATAAATTTTTAATTTTTTTTCCCTCGCTTCCTAATAGATTAGGGTTTTTATTTATTATAAGCTTGGAGTTTTGATTTGCTATTGTAATTAAATTTTCATGTTTGCTAATGTCTAAAACTTTAAACATTTGACCTCCCGATTGCTTTGTACCAAGTATTTCTCCCGCACCTCTAAGTTTCAAATCTTTTTCAGAAATAAGGAAACCGTTATTTGTTTCTCTCATTACTTTTAGACGTTCTCTTGCTATATCTCCTATTTTTTGATCATATAATAATATACAAACAGATTTTTTATTTCCTCTTCCTATTCTACCTCTTAGTTGATGTAGTTGTGCTAATCCAAATCTTTCGGCGTGCTCTATTATCATTATTGTAGCATTAGGAATATCAATTCCTACTTCTATTACGGTAGTTGAAACTAATATATTTTTTTTATTTTTAGAAAATTTTAATAATGCTTCTTCTTTTTGTTTGCTATCCATTTTTCCATGCACGAGAGCCACATTATCAGGAAAAAATTTATTTAAATAGGTTTGTCTTGTTTCTGCAGCTGCTAAGTCTAATTTTTCTGAGTCATTTACTAAAGGGCATACCCAAAATATTTGTTCATTATTTTCTACTGCCCTAGATATAGCCTTTATTACTTCACGCATTCTAGGAATACTGACACTTATAGTATTTATTTTAGGTCTATTTTTCGGTTTGGTATGAATAATTGAAATATCCATATCTCCATAATCAGTTAAAACTAATGTTCTAGGTATTGGAGTTGCAGTCATTACCATAAAATCAGTATTTGGAGATTTTTTAGATAATTCAAGTCTTTGATATACACCAAAGCGGTGTTGTTCATCTATAATTGCTAACCTTAAATTTTTAAATTTAATATTTGATTGAATTATTGCGTGTGTTCCAATTACTAAATTTATTTTTCCTTTGCTAATATCAATAATATTATTAGATTTAATATTTTTTTGTAGCTTGCTTGTTAATAAAGCTATCTTAATACCTAATATATTTTCGTATTTTTTAAAAAAAACATAATGTTGATATGCTAGAATTTCTGTTGGCGCCATTAAAGCTCCTTGAAAACCATTTTCTATTACATGAATTAAAGATAAAAAAGCAACTACAGTCTTACCACTTCCAACATCACCTTGAAGCAGTCTATACATTCTCTTACTAGAATTTATGTCTTTATAAATAGATTTTAAAACAGCTTTTTGATCTTCAGTAAGCTCAAAAGGTAACTTATTTAATAATATATTTTTTAAAGTATCATTGTTAGTAAGAATACTTTGCTCTATTTTTTGCTTATGTTTTCTAATTAAATTTAAAGCTAATTGTCTAGATAAAGCTTCGTCATATGCAAGTCTTTCTCTATATAAATTATTATTATCAATTTCTTCTTTGTTTTTTGGGAAGTGTAATTTGTATAAAGATTGATTAAAACTATACCAATTGTAACTTTTTAATAAATCTTTGTTTATCCATTCGCTAAATTCTGGGACGGATTCTATAGAATATTTAATTGCAGTTTTAATTTTTTTGTGAGAAAGGCCGGCAGTTAATGGATAAGTGGTTTCATAGATAGGTATAATTTCTTCTGAGTCTTTCTTTTGAATTATATCTGGGTGTATAATTTGATATTTGTTTCCTTTTTTTGTTAATTCACCACTTATAATAATATTATTATTAATTATAAAATTATTTGAGAACCAATTTTTATTAACATTAAAATATATAATTTCTAGTTTTTGATTATTAACTTCAATTGAAACAATAGATATTTTTGGTGCCTTATTACTAAACCACGTTTTATTAATTTTACCGTTTACAATTACCCTTTTGAATAAGTATTCATTTTTTAAATCTTTTATTTTTAGCCTTTTTATTAATGAAGAAGGGAGATGAAATATTATATCTAGTAATCTATCACCACATAGTTTTTCAAACAAAATTAAATTTTTTGGTCCAAAACCTCTAAATTTATCTATTTTATTGTATAAATCATCTAGTAATTTTAGAGACATTATGTATTTTGCTCCTACATAGATTATAATCAATATATATTTTTTATATATTGATATATGAAATATATAATTATTAAAGGTATTAGAAAAGTGAATAAAAAACTTAAACAATTAAAATTTAGATCTTGGCATCGTGGCATGAGAGAAATGGATATTTTAATGGGAGGTTTCTATGATATGTTTCATAAAGAATTCTCTGATAAAGAAATAGATGAAATTGAGAAATTTATTATACCTCTATCTGATAACGATTTATATAATTGTTTTCTAAATAAAATAAATTGGCCTAATTCAATTTCAGCCAGTTTAAACAATAAATTAAAAATTTATTCTAATGAGAATGGTTTGAACAATTCTTAAATCATTTTTTAAAGATAAACATACTATAAATGTTGGAGGTATAATTGAAGGTTTAGATGTTTTTTCTATTGGTGATACTATTATTAAAAACGAAAATGTATCACTTGCATATGTTTTAAAAAATGAAGATAAACTTTATAAGACTTCACAATTAATTAAAGAGATATATCCTAATATAAACTATGCAATTCTTCCCGCTTGGGATTGTTTACCTTATGATAGCGTTTCTCCTAGTACCAGAGTATCTGGTGAGAGAATTAATTCTTTCTTAAAGATATTAAATAAGAAAAAACCAGTAAGGTTAATTTTATTAACGGTAAATGCATTATTACAAAAAAATATACCGTTAAAACACTATCCTTCAAGTGTTCATACTTTAACTGTAGGTAATGAAATAAATTTATCTTTATTTGTCCAGAATTGTATAGCTGCAGGTTACAGAAGGTCTGGAAATGTTATGGATATTGGTGAAATAGCAGTAAGAGGAGGTATTATAGATATTTATACTCCTAATTATACTGAACCTATAAGAATAGACTTTTTTGGAGATGAAGTAGATCAATTAAAGTTTTTTGATCCTTTAACTCAATTAACAAAAGAATCAATTAATGAAGTTCTAATTTTACCTACATCCGAAGTTCTACTAAATGAATATAATATCAATGCTTTTAAAAATAATTATAGAAAGGTATTTGGGAGTAATTCTTCTCAAGATGATTTATTTCAGGCAATATCTAATGGAGATCGTTACCCTGGGTTAGAACATTGGGCAAGTCTATTTTATCCTAAGTTAGAATCTATATTTGATATTCTAGAAAATAATTATAGTTATATTTTTGATTCTTCATTTGATAATTATTGTAATATGCGTTTTGACGATATAAATGACTATTATAACACAAGAAATATTACATATAAAGAATCTATAAAATGCAAAAATTTATTAAACTGCTATAAACCTCTAGCTTTAGAGGAATTATACTTAAGCAGAAAAGAACTTGAAAAATCAATTTCTAATATTTCATCAATTAAATTATCTCCATTTAATAACACTGAAACCGGAAATAACCTCAAAGGAAAAAGTATACCTAATTTTTGGTTAAATAAAAAGATTAAATCTATGGATTTATTTGAAGATTTAATTTCTTATATTAAGTCTCAAATAGAAAATGGCTATAAAGTTATAATCGCATGTAAATCGGCCGGAAGTAGAAAAGTTTTTTCTGAGCAGTTAAATAAATATTCTATCTCTAATATAGATTTTGGAAATTCTTGGGTTATTAAAAATTTTAGTTCAAATAATATTATATCTCTTTTAATTGCTAATTTTGAAAAAGGTTTTGAAATCGGAAATAATATAATCATTTCTGAGACAGATATTTTTGGAAAGCGATATTCAAAAGTAAATAAATCTAAAAAGTTAGAAACTGCCCTCCAAGAAGCAGAATCTTTTAATATTGGAGATTATTTAGTACATTTAGAATATGGTGTTGGTAGGTATAATGGTCTTAAAGTTGTAGAAATTAATAAAGTAAAGCATGACTGTATTGAACTAGAATATTTGTCTAAGGATAAGTTATTAATACCAGTACAAAATATTAATTTATTGAGTAAATTTTCTAGTAAAGATTCACAGCCATTATTAGATAAACTAGGAAGTAAATCTTGGAGCAATAAAAAAAGAAGAGCTAAAGAAAAAATAAAAGATGTTGCTGAAAACTTGGTTCGAATTGCTTCGGAAAGAAAACTTGGAAATGCAGTTAAGTTAACTTGTGATAATAATGATTTTAATGATTTTATCTCTAAGTTTGAATATTATGAAACGGATGATCAACTTGATGCTATAAAAGATGTTTTAAAAGATATTAATTCTGATAAACCAATGGATAGACTTATTTGTGGTGATGTTGGTTTTGGAAAAACTGAAGTTGCCATGAGAGCAGCATTTGTAGCAGTAAAATCAAAAACTCAAGTTTTAGTTATAGCTCCAACTACAATTCTTGCTCGTCAACATTATGAAACTTTTTCTAATAGATTTAAAGATGAGAATATTTCAATTGCACATTTGTCTAGACTAACTAATTCTAAAGAAAAGAATGATATTACCTATAAGTTAAAAGAAGGCTCTATAGATATTGTTATAGGAACTCATAGCTTACTATCTAATAAAATATTATTTAATAATTTATGTTTAGTAGTCGTCGATGAAGAACAAAGATTTGGTGTCTCCCAAAAAGAAAGATTAAAAAATTTAACTGTAAATTCTCATATTTTAACTTTAACAGCGACGCCTATTCCTAGAACTTTACATATGGCTTTATCAGGTATTAGAGATTTATCTATAATTGCATCAGCACCTCTAGAAAGGTTACCTATTAGATCTTTTGTAACTCCATTCAATGATTTTAATATTAAAGAGGGTATTCAAAGAGAATTACATAGAGGGGGGCAGGTATATTTTATTGTTCCACGTATAAAAGATATAAAAGATCTTGAGGATAAAATATCGTCATTAATTGATAATGCAACAATTTCTTCTATTCATGGAAGAATGACTCCAAATGAAATTGAAAATACTATGATGAATTTTTATGAAGGTAAGATCAATATTTTGATAGCCACTTCTATTATTGAGAATGGATTAGATATACCTAATGCAAATACTATTTTTATACATAATGCTGATATGTTTGGCTTAGGTCAATTGTATCAACTAAAAGGTAGGGTAGGTAGGTCAGACAGAAGAGCTTATGCTTATTATTTACTAAGTGATAATAGAGATATATCTTTGAATGCTGAAAAAAGATTATATGCAATTCAATCTTTGGAAGGTCTTGGTGCAGGTTTTAGTCTAGCAGCACATGATTTAGATATTAGGGGTGCTGGTAACTTATTAGGCGATGAACAATCAGGACAAATTAAAGAGGTAGGAGTAAGTTTATATCAGCAATTACTAAATGAAGCTGTATTAGATCTTAAAGGAAAAGTAAAAGTTAAAAAAGATTTTTCTCCACAGATTAATCTTCAGGCACCAGCATTAATTCCAGAAGATTATATATTAGATTTAAGCATAAGACTTCAAACTTATAGAAGGTTAGGAAATATAAATAATATTAAAGAATTTGAAAATTTTAGTATTGAATTAATAGATAGGTTTGGCAATATACCCAAAGAATTAAATTATTTAATAAAGGTAATGAAAATTAAATTAAATTGCGAAGAATCAGGAATTTTAAGGATTGATAGCGGAATTAATGGAGCCACTTTAGAATTTATAAACAATGGATATATTGATCCTAGTAGCTTTATGAACTGGTTAGAAAAGTCAATTTATCAACTAAAAATTAGAAATGATCAAAAATTAATTCTGCATTATAAATGGAATAACATAGATGAAAGACTAGATGTTATTGATGCATTAACGAATGAAATTAGATCTTTATCTAATATTTAACTAGGACTTTCTAATAAGCAAGTTTCAAATATTTTTTTAAATACTTCGCTTTCCTGAGCTCCTGAAATAGCATAATTGTCATTTATGATGAAAAATGGAACACCGCTAATACCTTTTGATCTAGAAATTTCATCGGAGTTTTGAACCTTTTCTTTTATATCCTTTCGATTTATAAGAAATTCTTCAGAAAAACCTTTAATATTATTAATTTGAGCTATATCATTTAATTCATGAAATTTGCCTATATTTTTTCCATATATAAAAAAAGCTTCGAATAAATCGGCAGATATTTTATTTTGTAAGCCTGACTCTTTACTTAATTCAATTAACATATGCGAATAAAATGAATTAGGCATCATATGTATTTTTTCAAAATTAAAAGTAATATTAGAAGATAAACCGGCCATCTTTATTTGATTATAAACGCTATCTGCCCTTTCTTTGCCTCCAAATTTTGAAGATAAATACAGTTGCCTATTAATACCTTCTTTTGGCATTGTTGGATTTAGCTGAAAAGCGTGCCAATTTATATCAAAGTGTTGGTCACTATAATCCTCTATTGCTTTATCAAGTCTTTTTTTACCAATATAGCACCAAGGGCAAACTGTGTCAGATACTATATCTATTTTTATCATTATTTTACCTTAAAAATATTTAATTCTTATGATAAGAATTATTATATCAATTTAAAAAAAAATAAAGGATAAAAAAATGACTAATTCTCAATTTTTGGAAAAACTAAATCTTAAAAATAAAACGGCATTAGTTACAGGAGCTTCAAGAGGATTAGGTAGGAGATTTAGTACTTTATTGAGTAATATGGGAGCAAATGTAGTATTGGCTGCCAGAAATAAAGATAAACTATTAGAAACTGAGAATATTATAAAAAAATCTAATGGAGAATGTTATTCAGTTGATATAGATGTGAATTCTGAAGAGTCTATTAATAACGCTTTTGAAAAATCAGAAAATAAATATGGTGAAATTTCAATACTTATAAATAATGCAGGTATTGCATTATCTAAATCATCTCTTAAAACATCTATTCAAGATTGGGATAGTGTAATTAATACAAATCTCAGAGGTGTTTTTGCATGCTCAAAAGTCTTTGCTAATAGATTAATAACTCACAAAAAACCGGGTAAAATTATAAATATATCATCAATAGCAGCTGAAATAGTTTTAGGAAATTATTTATCTTCTTATTGTGCATCAAAAGCAGCCGTAAGTCATTTAACTAGAACGCTAGCATTTGAATATGCTAAATATAACATTCAGGTTAATGCTATTGCACCTGGTTATATTCTAACAGATTTAAATAGAAATTTTTTTGAAACTGACGAAGGTAAAGAAATGATAAAAACTATTCCTCAAAAAAGATTAGGTGTACCTGAAGAGCTTGATGGAGCGTTACTTTTATTATGTACAGAATTAGGGTCATTCATGACTGGAAGTGTAATAAGAGTAGATGGAGGACATGTTATTGGTTAATGTTTAAAAACTTAATATTAACAATAAGGCCAGGATTATTATTATTAAGGGAGATTTGTGCCTCGTGAAGTTTTAATATAGCCTTAACCATACTTAATCCTAACCCATTTCCTTCAGTTTGTCTGTGTTTTTCTAGTCTGACAAATCTATCAAAAACCCTATTAAAATCTTTTTCTTCGATTCCTTCTCCATTATCTTTAAATTCAACATTAACTATATTATCTGTATTGAATAAATTAATTTTTATTTTTCTATTTATATCATTTTTTGTATATTTAATTGCATTATCTAATATGTTTGTGAAACTTTGAGTTAATAATATTTTATTACCAAATACTTTAAGGTCTTTCTCTAGATTACTACTAAATATAATATTATTCTCTTCAAAAACAGGCTTATATATTTCGATAATAGAATTAATTAAAAGTGTTAAATCTACAATTTTAAAATCTTGTTTTTTCTCGCTTTCAAAGCTTGCTATATCAAGTAAGGCGTTAAATATTTTAATTAAATTATCAGCTTCAATTACAGCTTGATTTATATATTTTGTACTACTTTTATTTGTAACTTTTAAAGCCACCAATTCTAAATTAGATTTTAGCTTTGTTAAAGGTTTTTTTAAGTCATGAGCAATATTACCAGATATATTTTTTGAGTTATCTACTAACTCATCAATTCTTTCTAACATTCTATTAACATTTGTCGCTATCTGTATGTATTCATTATTAATAATTTTATTATCAATACGTCCATTCAAATCATTATCTGTAATATTTTGAATCGCATTATTTAAAATATTAACTTTTGTTAAAGAATATCTTCCAAGAAATATACTGCCTACTATGCCTGAAAGAATAATAAAAATTATTGTAAATATAATAAGGTTAGTAAGAGCATTAGATATTAATATTTCAGGTTGTACATCTCTACCTACCAATAGTTTTAATCCATTTTTAAATTCAATAATTTTTGCTCTACAATTGTGTGTGATAATTTCAGAGCCGAGAGAACGGCTTATTGCAAAATTAATAAAACCATCTTCATCAATTTTTTCTTCAGGCCATGAATTTAGATTGCCGGCAATTTTATTTTTATCGACATCAGTAGCAATATATATAGCTGTATTTTGATTTTTTGATCTTTGATTAATAGTTAAATATAATTGTTGTGGACCATATTTTAAATAAGTTTTTACAAGATACTCGTATTCAATATTTATTACTCTATTATTTTCTTTCTTCATAACTTTATATGTGAATTCATATACTGACAAAGATAAAACTATTATAATAAATATAAAAAATAGTGAAAATATTAATACTGTTTTTGCAGTTAAAGCTCTAAAGTAATTTAAAAACATTATTAAACTGAATTATATTGGATGCTATATCCAGCACCTCTAATTGTATGAAGTAATTGTATATTGTGACCTTTATCAATTTTTTTTCTAAGTCTACTGATATGGACGTCTATTATGTTAGTTTGTGGGTCAAAGTGCAAATCCCATACCTTTTCTAATAACATAGTTCGTGTTATAACTTCATTAGAGTTTTCCATTAAGACTTCTAAAAGTTTATATTCTTGTGGTTGTAAATTAATTAATATTGAGTTTCTAGTTACTTTTCTACTTTTTTTATTTAAAAGTAAATCATGAATTTTTAACACATCTATATCACTTTTTGGGTTTTGTCTTCTATTTAAGGCTTCGATTCTAGCTATTAGTTCTGAAAATGAAAAAGGCTTAGTTAAATAGTCATCACCTCCAGCTTTAAGTCCTTTCACTTTATCATTTACTTCTCCTAACGCAGATAGAAAGAGTACAGGTGTTGTAATTTTATTATTTCTAATTTTAGTTACAATTGTTAAACCATCTATTTCAGGTAACATTCTATCTAATATTATCACATCGTGATCATTTAAATAAGCTGCATCAAGTCCATCATTTCCATTAGAAAAGGCATCAACTATATGACCAGACTCTTTAAGGCCTTTCTTAATGAAATTTAGAGTTGATAGGTCATCTTCTACAAGTAATATTTTCATAATAAATTTCTTAACAAAATTAATTTATTTTAATCTAACATTTTATAATTAACCCAGCAACAGGAGGTAAACTGGGCTAATTATTGGATACATTATTTGAGAGCTTTATATATAATGATATAATCTATACAATTTAAGGTTGCAGTATGATTGCTAAAATATTAAAAATTGTTAATATTTCTTATTATTTTTTTAATGTGTAAAACTGGAGTATTTTATGAACTTAACATTTAGTGAAGAAGATTTAAAATTTAAAGATGAAGTAAAAAAATTTATTGATAAAAACTTGGATAAAAGTACACAAAAAAAAATAAATAATGGACACCATTTAAGCAAGGATGATCTGGTAAATTGGCAAAAAAAATTATATGAAAAAGGTTGGATGGCACCTAATTGGCCAAAGCAATATGGTGGAACGGGATGGAGTATTACACAAAGATATATATTTGATGAAGAGTGCGGTGCAGCAGCAGCACCGTCTGCGTTACCATTTGGAGTAACAATGGTTGCTCCTGTAATAATTAAGTTTGGAACTGAGGATCAAAAATCAAAATACTTGCCAAGAATTTTATCTAGTGATGATTGGTGGTGTCAAGGTTACTCCGAGCCAGGATCTGGTTCTGATTTAGCTTCTTTAAATACAAAAGCAGAAAAGGTTGAGGGTGGTTATATTATTAATGGAACAAAAACATGGACTACATTAGCACAACATGCAGATATGATGTTTATTCTGGTTAGAACAAATTCAGATTGTAAACCACAAGAAGGTATATCATTTATGCTTTTAGACATGAACGCTCCTGGCGTTTCTGTAAAGCCTATTATAACTCTTGATGGAGGACATGAAGTAAATATGGTTTATCTTGAGAATGTAACAGTTCCAGATGAAAATTTGATTTTTGAAGAAAATAAAGGGTGGACAGTTGCTAAATACTTACTTGGTCATGAAAGAACTTCTATTGCTGCAGTATCTAGATCAAAAAAAGCATTATCTAAAGTTAGAGAAATAGCAAAACTTAATATTAATGGTAATTCAACTTTAAATGAAGACTCAAGGTTTATGGATAAAGTAACAAAATGTGACGTAAGGCTTCAAGCACTAGAGTATGCAGAATTAAAAAGCATTTCAGATGATGTTAAGGGAATTCCTCCTGGCCCAGAGGCAAGTATGTTAAAGATTAGAGGCTCTGAAATTCAACAAGAAATAACAGAACTAGTCTTAGAAGCTAGTGGTTATTATGCAAATCCTTATCAACCTAATATAATGGATATTGGTAATAATGAGCCTTTAATTGGCCCTGATTGGTCTTCAGCAGCTGCCCCTAAGTATTTTAATACAAGAAAAACTACTATTTATGGTGGTTCAAATGAAATTCAAAAAAATATATTAGCTAAAATGGTATTAGAATTATAAGGAGTAAAATAATTGGATTTATCACTAAATGAAGATCAAGAATTAATAAAGGCATCTGTAGAAAAATTTATAATTGAAAGTTATGATAGTGAGAGCAGAAGAAAAACCATAAAAAGTAATTTGGGCTCTGATGAAAATATTTGGAAGCAATTTGCAGAATTAGGTTGGTTAGGTTTACCTTTTCTAGAAAAGGACGGAGGCTTTGGAGGAGATTCTATGGACCTTAACATTTTAATGGAGTCTTTTGGTAAAGGTTTAGTAATCGAGCCGTATTTATCTACAGTAGTTCTATCTGGTTCTTTATTAACTCTTTGTCCAGAAAGTAAAATTAGGAATTCAATTATTAATAATATTATACTAGGAAATAATAAGGTATCTTTTGCTTATGCAGAACCTACTTCTAGATTTAACTTAAATGATGTAACTACGACAGCGAAATTAGATAATAATAAATGGGTATTAAATGGTCATAAATCGGTTGTTTTTGGAGCAGGGCAATCTGACTTTATTATAGTTTCTGCTCGAACTAGAGGTAATAGATTTGAAGAAGATGGAATTTCACTTTTTATAGTTGCAAAAGATACTTCAGGGCTAGAAGTTCAGGATTATGCTACAGTGGATGGTTTTAAGGCTGCAGAAGTGAAACTTAATAGTATTCAATTATCACCAGAACAATTAATTAGTGTTGAAAATGAAGCTATTGATATAATTAATAAATCAATAAGTAAAACATTAGTAGCAGTAGCTGCTGAGGCCTCTGGTATAATGTCTAAAATGTACGAAATGACTTTAGAATATATAAAAACCAGGAAACAATTTGGTGTACCAATAGGAAAATTTCAGGCTATACAACATAGAACTGTTGAGATGTTAATATTAAGCGATGAAATGAATTCATTAGCATCAATGGCTGCTTTAAAAGCAGATAGTCCAGAAGGTATAAAGTCTACATATGCTTCAAAAATTCATATTGGTATTGGAGGTAGAAAACTTGGCCAAGAAGCTATTCAGCTTCATGGAGGTATGGGAGTCACAGAAGAAATGGATATAGGACAATATTTTAAAAGAATTACTATGTTAGATACTTTCTTAGGTAATTCAGATTATTATTTAGGGGCTTATTCGAAATTAAGCTAATATGTATTAAATGTCTTTCAATAATAAAAATAATTTTTACTCGCTTCCCATAAGTAAAAATATTGGTTGTCTTGGTTTTATAATTGGAATTTTTATTATATCACTTATATTATTTTTAGGATTTTTTGTAGGTTTATTTGTTCTAGGTTTTATTACTTTATTTTATATTTATAAATTTTTTAAAAATAAAATTAATAAAAACAATAATTTAAATGATAATAATGAAGAATATACCGAAGCAGAATTTATTGAAATAAATGATGACGATAATAACAAATAATTTTTAATTTTTATTATGAATGTTTTCTTGTTTTGCTCCTAAATTTACAACTTTCTCATAATTTTCATTTATAAAATCTAATTTGCCATTTATAAATATTAAATGGTTACTTAAATCTGGAAATACTTTATTAATTAAGTTAACTGTTTTCCCTACCTGAAATCTACTTAACTTATTTGTACCTTTACTATCTATAATGGAAATTTTATAAGAAAAATTTTTGTAAGAAAATTGAAGCTTATGCATTTCTTCTAATAATATAATATCCTCTATACTTTCAAAGCTACTAATAAGCATTATAGAAATATTATCTTTACTATAAATAATATTTTTGATTTCATTTAATGTTGAAATAATATGATCATTCTCAGATAAGAATAGTAGTGGCTTATCATTTGATATATAAATTAAATCTGTTTCATATGGTCCTTTTATAGTTAGGGTTTCTCCGTGTATCAAGGAATGATTAAAAAATTTATTTATGTTTCTATTCGCATTTTTATTTATTAATAGATTTATTGTCCCATTATTTTTTTCATTTTGATTTATAGAATCTAAAATGTAATATTTTTTATTATTTTTTATACTCGGAATTACTATTTCTATATAGTTTGATTTTTTATAATTATAAATAAACCTTTTAGGGACTGAAATACATAATTCTATTATGTTTTTATTAATATTTTTTATAGAAAGTATTTCTGAAATTATCTCTCTTGCTTTTGATAATTCTACTCTTCTAGGTATAGGTGCTAGAGGTTCTATTTTTATTACATCAGATTTTGCGGCTGCTTGACAAAGTAGAACAATATTATTTTCTTTTTCATCTTCAGTAAGAATATGATTAATTTTATTATTTCTTTTAAATTCTCCATTAAGTACTTTTGCTTTACAAGTTCCACATATTCCTGATTTGCAACTGTAAGCTAATTTAATATTTTTTTCTAATGAAGCTTCTATAATATTTTTATCTCTTGATATTGTATAATTTAGATTATACTTAGGTATTATAATGTTAGTATGTTCAGAAGACATATTATTTCCACTTAATAGAACACCCTATACTTGGGTTATTAAAGGGCACATCTTCATTTTTAGAAATTGCAATCATTGAAGAAAATAATTCTCTGATATCGCTGTTATTTGGGTTTTTTACTCTTCCTCTATATTTTAAAGATAAATTTTCATCAAAGCCAAAAAAATCTGGTGTGCATAATGCATTATATGATTTTGCAACAATTTGATTTTCATCATATAAGTAAGGAATATTAAATTTATTATTTTTTGCAAACAAAACCATTTTTTCAAAACTATCTTCTTCGTATACATTTACATCGTTCGGCATAATTGCGACAGATGAAATTCCATACTCCTTTAATTCATTTGTATCTTTAACCAAATCAGAAATAATTTCTTTAACATAGGGGCAATGATTGCAAATAAAACAAATTAAAGTACCTTTATCACCTTTAACTTTCTCTAAGCTATAATAACTATTATTAACACCTAAAAGGTGAAAGTCTTTTGCAATAAAATTAGTATCTATGCGACCAGATTCTGTTAACATAATTATTTATATTCCTAAATTTTACTTTTTTAAATAATAAATTATCATAATATACTTGAAAGTATTCGTAAGTGATACTATTTATGTGCAATAATTTTTTGCAAAGGGAAATTTAATATATGTCTGTTTTGATTGAAGTCGATCATTTAACAAAAAGCTTTGGCCCATTTATAGCAGTGGACAACATTAGCTTTTCTCTCAAAAGGGGAGAAGTTTTAGGTTTTCTTGGTCCTAATGGTGCAGGTAAGACCACTACTATGAGAATGATAACGGGGTTTTTATCACCTACTGAGGGTAACATTAACGTATGTGGTAATGATGTCACTAGATACCCCTTACAAATTAAAGAAAAAATAGGATATGTTCCTGAAGGAGCTCCTCTTTATGGAGAAATGACCGTATTAAATTTTTTAAATTTTATCGCAGAAGTTAGAAAAATTCCAAAAAAAAAGGTAGATAGTGCTATAGAAAGCGCTATAAAAAAATTAGGTTTAGAATTAGTATTGTATCAGCAGTTAGAGACATTATCAAAGGGATACAAGAGAAGAGTTGGTTTATCTCAAGCTATCATACATGATCCAGATGTTTTAATACTTGATGAACCTACTGACGGTTTAGACCCTAACCAGAAACATGAAGTTAGAAAATTAATTAAAGAAATGGCTTCAACAAAAGCTATAATTATATCTACTCACATACTTGAAGAGGTGGATGCAGTTTGTACAAGAGCAATGATAATTTCTAAAGGAAAAATGGTAGTTGATAAATCGCCAAAAGAGCTATTAATTGGTGCCCCAAAAGGTTCAAATTTAGATGACGTATTTAGAACTCTTACAATAGGTGATGATAAGGTAGAAAATTAATGAATACAGTTTTATCAATAACAAAAAGAGAAATAAGTGGTTACTTTGCTACTCCGGTTGCATATGTATTTATTGTTATATTTTTAATTATGTCCGGTCTGTTTACCTTTTATATGGGAGGCTTTTATGAAAGAGGCCAAGCTGATTTAACATCTTTTTTTGAATGGCATCCATGGTTATATTTATTTTTAATTCCGGCTATATCTATGAGGTTATGGGCTGAAGAAAGAAGAAATGGTACAATAGAATTGTTAATGACTCTTCCTATAAGTACTTCACAGGCAGTATTAGGCAAATTTATTGCTGCATGGTTATTTACAGCTATATCTTTAATGCTAACTTTTCCTATGTGGATTACAGTTAATTATCTCGGTAATCCAGATAATGGAACTATTATAGCTAGTTATTTAGGAAGTTTATTAATGGCAGGCGGATATTTAGCAATTGGTTCCTGTATCTCATCTTTAACAAAAAACCAAGTTATAGCATTTGTTGTTACTATAGCAGTTTGTTTTTTATTTACAGTAAGCGGTATGCCAATAGTTTTAAATTTCTTTTCTAGCTGGACTCCACAGGCTCTACTAGACACTATTGCTTCATTTAGTTTTATATCTAATTTCACAGATTTAACACAAGGTGTAATAGATATTAGAAATATAATATATTTTATATCTCTAATTCTAGCGACTTTGACATTGAATGTCATATCTATCAATTCTAAAAAAGGGATATAGAATGTTACTCTCTTTATTAAAAAATGATAATACATCTTCTTCTACTTTAGTTAGATTTGCTGCTTTTGCAGTTATAATTCTATTTATTTCTTTAAATACGCTGAGTAATCAACTGTTTTCTGGGGCTAGATTAGATCTTACAGAAAATAATCTTTATACTTTAAACCCTGGAACATTTAAGGTTATTGAAACTATCAAAGAACCTATTACATTAAGGTTATTTTTTTCGGATAAATTAAGTAGAGATATTGCTCCTATGAGAGAGTATGGTCAGCGAGTAAGAGAGTTGATAGAAGAATACGTGGTAAGATCTAATGGTATGATTAGACTAGAGAGAGTTGATCCTGAGCCTTTTACTGATAATGAAGATTTAGCGATCTTATATGGTTTACAGGGAATGCAGGTCTCTCAAGCAGGAGAAAAGTTTTATTTTGGCTTAGTTGCAACTAATTCTACTGATGATATATCAATAATACCATTCTTTGAACAAAATAGAGAAACTTATTTAGAATATGATATAAGCAGAATAGTCAATGATCTAGCTAATCCTAAAAAAAAGAAATTGGGTTTAATTAGCTCATTACCTATTAATGGTGGATTAGCATATCCAGATGCTCCAGCATCAGATTATGTTCCTCCTTGGGAAATTTATAATAGATTAGCAGAAGTTTTTGAAATTATTAGTATTCCTTATGAGTCTAATGAGATATCCGATGAAATTGACTTACTTATGGTAGTTCATCCTAAAGACTTAAAAAACTCTACAAAATATGCAATAGATCAATTTGTTCTTTCCGGAAAGGGCGCAATATTTTTTGTTGATCCTTATTCTGAAGTTGAGAGAAATGCTTTACCATTAGAGCAAAGAAGAACATATATTCCTGGTTCAAATTTAAACACACTTTTTAGTAATTATGGCGCATATGTGGAGCCTGGAATGATAGTTGGTGATAGAATATCTGGAAGAAAAGTTACTATAGGAAGATCACAAAATTCAAGAGTTATTACCTATGTACTATGGTTAGCTTTATCTAAAGATTTAATGAATCCTAATAATTTAATTACTAATGAATTAGAGTCTATTTTAACAAATACTCCAGGTGGTATAATAAGATCTAAAGATGCAAAATCAAAATTTGAAATATTATATAGTTCAAATGCTGATTCTATGTTTATAGAAAGATTTAAAATACAATTTAGGCCAGACCCAACTTTATTATTGTCTGAGTTTCAAACTGATAACAAAGTTAAGAATCTTGCAGTTAGTTTAACAGGAGAATTTAAATCTACATATATTGATGGACCGCCTTTGTCGGAAGATGGAGAAAAAATTATTGTAAATAACTCACATCTGAAAGAAACTAAAGAGGGTAATATATTAATTTTTGCAGACACGGATATGTTATCAAATTCAATTTGGACACAAAAACAAGATAATTTTGGCAAAGAAACATTTACTCCAATATCTGATAACGGCTCTTTAGTAATTAATGCTGTAGAGTTTCTTGCAGGGGGAGGAGAATTAATTGCTCTTAGAACAAGAGGTACTTCAATGCGACCTTTTATTGTTGTAGAAGAACTTCAGAAAAAAGCTGAAACAGCATACAGAGAAACAGAAAAAAGTTTACAGAATGATTTGACTAATACAGAAAATAAATTAAGAGATTTACAAAGAGGAGCATCTATTGCAACTCAAGATGGAGCGCCAATTTTATCAAAAGAACAAGCTGATACTCTTCAAGAATTTAAAGATCAGATTATAAACATTAGAAAAAAGCTTAGAGATGTTCAAAGAGACTTGAGAGTTGATATTGAAAAATTAGGATTAATGTTAAAGCTTTATAATATATGGATTGCTCCAATATTAGTTACTATTTCTTCAATTCTCGTATTTATTATGAGAAGAAGGAAAAGAATTAATCATTTAGCTAGTATGCGAATTAAATAATAAAGGATAAAAATAATGAAGCAGTCAAATGCTTATTTAATTATATTAATTTCTCTAATTTTTGTTGGGCTTACATTTTTTGTAAGTCTTTATAGAGACGCTGAAAATAGAAGAGTAGAAGGAGAAAGATTTTTATTTCCAAAGCTAAGCGTTTCAACAGATGAAAATAGTCTTAAATTACTAAACGAAATTACTGAAGTGAATATAACGAATAATAAAGAAAGTTTTTCAATTATGAGAGATGAAGATAGTTGGTATCTTCCTGGTTTAGCAAATTTTCCAGTACCTTTAGATAAAATAAAAAGAGTTATAGTTGGTGTTGCACAATTAGAAACTATAGAGCCTAAAACAAAAAATACGGAACTCCATGGAGAACTTGGTTTAAATGATGTTGATAATGAAGTTAACTCGGCAAGTAAGGTTACTTTGATTAATAACGATAAAGGGGAAGTAGCATCTATATTAGTAGGGAACGACTCCAAATTTGGAAAAGAAACTAGATATGCAAGAAAGCCAAATAATAGTCAAAGTTGGCTAGTATGGAGAAATTTTGATGTTCCAGAATCTGAAATTGATTGGCTAGATGATACTTTATTTACAGTTCATAGAACTAGAATAGCAGATATCACCATTACTCATGCCGATGGACATGAAGTTCTTATAAAAAGAGATAATTATTCTGAGCAATATTTCAAGTTACAAAACTTAGATGATGATACACTGCCTGTAAACCCTTATGTGGGTAATCAATTAGGAAGTGCTCTGGATAATGTTTCGTTAATTGATATTCGGTCTAAAGATGATATTTCTTTTTCTGATAAAGCTACTACTATTGTTTATACAACATTTGATGGATTGAAAATAGTCATAAAAAACGAAAATATTAAAGGTTTTAATTGGGTAAATTTTGTAGCTACTTCAGATATTAAATTAAGAAGAGAGCTACCAAAAGATGGCCCAGTAAATGTAGGCTTGCCTGAAATGGAAACTTTTAAGAGTGTAGAAGATGAAGTTGTTAAACTAAATGCCAATTTTAGTGATTGGGTATTTGCATTAAAAAATGAAAAACATCAACAATTTAATAGTAGACTTGAAGACTTAACAAAAAAGAAAGATGTTGATATTAAAGAATAGTTTATTCACCATCAAATTCCATTAAAGAGTAAACATTATTACCATTATCAATTAATTTTTTAGAGCCGCCTAAATTTGGTAAATTAACCAAAAATGAGTACTCATATATTTTAGCGTCTAATTTCTTTATTAAGTTTCCTGCGGCTATTGCAGTTCCACCAGTGGCTATTAAATCATCAACTAATACTACTTTTGAATTCTTACTAAGTGCGGAAATATCTATTTCTAATGAATCAGTTCCATATTCTAATAAATATTCTTCAGATATGACATCGCAGGGAAGCTTTCCTTTCTTTCTTATAGGTACAAAAGAAATACCTAATTTTTCCGCAATAATTGAACCAAATATGAAACCTCTTGCTTCAATGCCTGCAATAGCGTTAATATTTTTATTTTTATAACGATTTAAATAAATATCAGATATATATTTTAAGGCATTTCCGTTGTATAGTAATGTTGAAATATCACGAAATAATATTCCAGGCTTGGGATAATTTGGGACAGTTCTTATGAGACTTTTTAAATTCATTATTATTCCTTTTTTATTTATATACTCTAATTATTCGTTATCAGATAATAGCAATATAAATAATGATATCTATGGAGTAAATACTTACTATACTACGAATGAAAAAGATACGTTAATTAGTATAGCAAGAAAGTATGGTATTTCATTTGCTGATATATTATCTGCAAATGATGTAAATATGGATCCATGGATACCAGGTAAGGATAAAAAATTATTAATTCCAAAATCTCATATTGTGCCTTTAAGTAAAAGAGATGGAATAGTAATCAATATCGGTGATCTTAGACTATATTATTTTGAAGAGGGCGAACTGATTGATACTTTTCCAATTGGAATAGGAAGAAGTGGTTGGGAAACGCCATTAGGAAAAGCTAAGGTTATAAAAAAAAAGCAAAACCCTATCTGGATACCTCCTGAATCCGTAAGAAAAGAAGATCCAAGCTTACCAAAAGTTGTTGCTGCAGGTGATGATAATCCATTAGGTAATAGAGCCATTTATTTATCAATGCCCTCTTATTTAATACATGGAACTAATAAACCATATGGTGTTGGAATGAAAGTTTCGCATGGTTGTATAAGGTTATATCCAGAAGATATTGAGACTTTATATGATTTAGTAGTAGAGGGAACAAATGTAAATATAATAAATCAATCAATTAAAGCAGGTTGGAAGGATAGTCAATTATATTTAGAAGTACATATACTTCCTGATTATGTTACTAGCAGTGATGAAAAACAAGTTATTAATAGTTCTGACTTATATCCTCAAGCTTATGAAGTAATTCAAAGAGCTGCAGGTTTAGACATAACTAAAGTAGACTGGGATAAAGTTAAAGAAGCTGTAAAGAAAGCTAATGGTATACCAATAAATATTACGATTTCAGAATAAAAAAAGGGTTCTTAAATTAAGAACCCTTTTTTTTATAATAAAATTAAGTATTATTTACGAGATATAGTTTCAAACATTCTATCTATTTTATCATTAAGCGCTCTTAAAGCAGCTTGATTTTGATTAGCCATCTCGACACCACGTTCAGCAATTCTTCTAGCTGTTTGAGCCGCCTGAAAAGCTTCATTAGCTCTTGTATTAGCTGCATCTGCAGCTGCTTGTGCGGCTGCAATAGAGTCATCTTGCATTTGTTCTGAGGATCCTGTTGCACTCATAGCTTCCTTGGAGGCCATTTGAGTATTTTGACATGCAGAAAGACTAACTATAGCAGTTCCAACAATAGCTAACATTAATATTCTTTTTATAATTTTGTTCATTTTTAAGCCCCAAATAAAATATATATATAACTTTAGTACAACATTATATATTAAATTGCAAAAAATTAATAAATTCTAGCTTAATAAGTAGCTCTTCCTCCTGATAAATCAAAGGCTGCAGCTGTACTATAAGAACATTCATTAGAACTTAACCAACAAATTAAAGCAGCTACTTCACTAGGTTGACCCATTCTTCTCATTGGAATTTTTGACACCATATATGCCTTATGTTCATCACTTACCTGTGATAGCATTTCAGTTTCTATAACCGCTGGAGTAATACAATTAGCTAATACTCCGGTTTCAGCAAGTTCTTTTCCTAATGATCTGGTAAATGTTATAACACCTGACTTAGATGCACTATAGTGAGCAGCATTTGGATTGCCTTCTTTTCCAGCTACAGATGCAATATTAACAATTCGTCCATACTTATTCTCTACCATATCCTTTATTACTTCTCTACAACATATAAAAGTTCCATTTAAGTTAATATTTATAACTCTTCTCCATTCATCAGGATCTGTTTTTTCTATAGTTGCATTTATTCCGGCAACTCCAGCACAATTAACTAAAATTGAAGGAGAACCCAGTTTATTTCTAACTTCGCTAGCGGCGTTACTTACAGAATTTTCATCAGATACATCAACTAAAACTGAAAGGGAATTTTCTCCAAGCTCATTTTGTATATTATTTAAAGTATCTTGATTATAATCCCATAATGCTACTTTAGCTCCGTTATCAATCATTCTTTTTGCTGTTTCTTTGCCAATACCACTTCCTGCACCAGTTATAATTGCTACTTTTTTAGAAAAGTTTTCACTATAATTAATCATTTCAATCCCCTATCATTTAATATATAATTTTAATCATAATAATATTATAAGATAATTACATATGAAACAATTGAATAAACATAATATAGCTATAATTCCTGGCGACGGTATTGGACCAGAAGTTATTAATTCTGGCTTAAAAGTTATCAGAAGATCATTAAGATTAGATAATATATCAATAAAAGAAAAAGTATATAATTGGGGCAGTAATTATTATAAAAAACATCAATTAATGATGCCAAAAAATGGTTTAGAAAAACTTAAGCAGCATAATGCAATATTTTTTGGTGCAGTTGGTGATGAAAAAATTGCAGATGATATTACATTATGGGGTCTTAGGCTTAAAATTTGCCAGGGATTAGATCAATTTGCTAATATTCGACCATCTAAGTATATTGAAGGAATTAAATCTCCTTTAGATAAAAAGATAGCAAAAAATATTGATTGGTTAATAGTAAGAGAAAATAGTGAAGGAGAATATGCTGGCTCTGGAGGAATTGTACATAGAGATCTTCCAATTGAAATTGGAAGTGAAGTAGCAATTTTTACTAAAGAGGGATGTAGAAGAATTCACGATTATGCTTTTAAATTAGCTTTAAAAAGACCAAGAAAACACTTAACATTAATTACGAAATCTAATGCTCAAAGACATGGCATGAAGCTATGGGATAAAATGTTTTATGAAGTTAAAAGAAAATACCCAACAATAAAAACCGAAAAACTTTTAGTAGATGCAGCAACGGCAGTAATGGTAAATAATCCGGAAAAAATTGACGTTATGGTTGCAACTAATTTACATGCAGATATATTATCTGATTTGGCTTCTGCTTTATCTGGTAGTCTAGGAATTGGCGCTACTGCAAATATTTCTACTGATAAAAAAATTCCATCTATGTTTGAGCCAATTCATGGTTCTGCATTCGATATTGTTGGTAAAAATATTGCTAATCCAATAGGTGCTATATGGAGTGGAATGATGATGCTTGAACATCTTGGAGAAAAAAAATCAGCAGCTAGAATATTTAAAGCTATAAAAATATATGCAAATAAAAATGGCCCATTTACCCCAGATTTAGGAGGAATAGCTTCCACAGATCAAGTTACAAATGAGATATTAAAACTTTTAGACTAATTATTTTAATAATTTTATGGACTTTTTTCTTTAAAAAATATCTAATCCCATTCTAATAATTTTTATTTGGAAAAAATATGAGTATTAAACCATATACTGCTGTTGGATTAATTCCAACAGTTAGAGGTATCAGACATAGATCTGATATTAAACATAATTTAACACATATAAAACATTTAACTAAAGCCGCATCATGGCTTTCTAGTTTGGATATTCCGGTTAGATTAATAGCTGTTCCTGAGGGAGCATTACAAGGTTTTAATGACGAAGTATTAGATGCTGAACATGAAGATTTTGCTAAAACATGTTGTATAGATATTCCGGGATGGGAGACAGATATGTTAGGAGGTATTGCTAGACAATATAACAGTTATATTATAGCACAAGCTAAGGCTAGACATCCTGATTGGCCTAATAGGTTTTTTAATTGTGGCTTTATTATAGATCCTTCAGGCGAGGTAATTTTAGTCCATTATAAAGTTTCTCCATTATTTCCAGTAGAACATTCTGTTTGTCCACATGATGTCTATGATTGGTGGATTGAAAAATATGGAAATAATTTAGACGCATTTTGGCCAGTTGTAGAAACTGATATTGGAAGATTAGGAATTATGATGGCTAATGAAGGATCTTACCCTGAAAATGCTAGAGCCTTAGCATTAAATGGAGCTGAAGTAGTATATAGAGCTTCTTATCCTCACCCAGCAACAGGTAATGATATGTTTGAAATACAGAGTAGAGCTAGAGCTTTAGATAATAATATGTATGTCTTAGCTCCAAATATGGGTACATATTATTTACATAAAGAGGGAGATACACCTATAGATACATTTGGAGGGAGATCTTATATAATTGATTATAAAGGTAAAATAGTAGGTAGGCAGGATTATGGTGGTTCTTCTACTTATGTTTCAGGTGTAGTTGATATAGAAGCCTTAAGGTTTCATAGAGAAAATGCACAATGGGATAATTGGATGAAAGATATTAGAACTGAATTATATCAACTCCTTTATAAGGATCCAATCTACCCAAAGAACTTGTACCTTGATAGAATTCCTATGAAGCATAAGGAATATAAAACTAAAGTAATTGATAAACAGATAAAATTATTGCAAGATAAAGGTATATGGGTTAAGTCCAAGAAATAAAATTCACAAGGAGAGGTAGATGTTTAAAAAGGGAGAGCAGGATGTACTTTCTGCGTTAGATCAAACTAATTATGAAAATGAAAGAGTAAAAATTTTATTAAATGAATATGAGATGCCAACACATTGGTACAATATTTGCTCTGATTTAAAAACCCCACTGGCTCCTCCATTAAATCCTGGAACTGGAGAAGCTATTGGGCCTGAAGATCTTGCTCCGCTATTCCCAATGGAATTGATTATGCAGGAGGTGAGTACTGACAGGGAAATTGAAATTCCTGACCAGGTTAGAGAAATATATAGGCAATGGAGGCCAAGTCCCCTTTATAGAGCAAGAAAGTTAGAAAAAGCGTTAGATACACCAGCTAAAATTTATTATAAATACGAAGGAGTAAGTCCTTCTGGAAGTCATAAACCTAATACAGCAGTTCCACAAGCCTATTATAATAAGGAAGAAGGAGTTAAAAAGTTAACTACGGAAACAGGTGCTGGACAATGGGGTTCTTCTCTTGCATTTGCTGGTTCAATATTTGGTTTAGAGGTAGATGTTTATATGGTTAAAGTCAGTTTTAATCAAAAACCTTATAGAAGAGCATTAATGGAAAGTTTTGGTGCTAGATGTGTTGCTAGTCCTAGTAATGAAACAGAATCTGGTAAAGCTATTTTAAAAGATAGTCCCGATAGTACTGGCAGTCTTGGTATTGCTATATCGGAAGCTGTAGAAATGGCTGCCCAAAGGGATGATACTAAATATGCATTAGGAAGCGTTTTAAATCATGTACTTTTACATCAAACTATAATAGGCCAGGAAAGTATGAAGCAACTAGAGATTGCAGGTGACGAACCTGATGTGATAGTAGGTTGCACAGGAGGAGGTTCAAATTTTGCAGGTATTGCTTTTCCTTTTATAGGTAGAAATTTAAGAGGAGAGAGTAAAACAAGAATAGTTGCCGTTGAACCAGCAAATTGTCCTACTCTAACAAAAGGTAAATATGCATATGATTTCGGCGATACAGGACATTTAACTCCGTTAGTAAAGATGCATACTTTAGGATCAGCATTTGTACCTCCTGGGTTTCATGCAGGTGGTCTAAGATATCATGGTATGTCTCCATTAGTTAGTCACTTAGCTAATGAGAATGAAATTGAGTGTACTTCATATAAACAATTAGAATGCTTTGAAGCAGGAGTTACCTTTGCAAAAGCTGAAGGCATATTGCCTGCTCCAGAAGCAAATCATGCTGTAAAAGGAGCTATTGTAGAAGCTTTAAAAGCAAAAGAAGAGGGAGAAAGTAAGACTATATTGTTTAATTTATGTGGTCATGGGCATTTTGATATGCAAGCTTATACAGATTATTTTGGAGGAAAGCTAAAAGATCAAGATTATGATGAAAGCGAAGTTGCTATGGCTTTAGCAAATTTACCATCTGTATCAGCTTAGTTATTATTTAAAAAATTATAAATTTTGTTCGCAATTTCTTTTGGATATTGTGAATGAGGACTATGTCCACAGTTTTCTAGCTCATATCTTTTTATAATTCCTTTAGAATTATTTTCTATACTTTCAATTTGTTTGATTGTTCCGTATGTGTCCTGTTTTCCTTGAATTAATAAGATAGGGCAGTAAATTTTATCTAGATAGTCTTCTATATTCCAATAATAAAATTCTTTAGACAACCAAGCATTACACCAACCATTAAATGCTCCGTATGGATCTTGATGATATTTTTTAAGTTTATCTTTTAAATTACTGTTATCCCATAATTTTTTAGCATCTCTTATTCCTTTAATGGAAATGTCTTCTACAAATACATGAGGAGCTTCTAGAATCATTGATTTTACTTTATTTCCACTACCAGCATAAATTAATGCTATTGAAGCTCCATCGGAATGTCCTAGTAAAATAGGAATTTTAATATTTAAAAAATTTAAAATTTTTGGTAGATAATATATTGCTTCTTGATGCATATAGTTAGTTTTTCTAGGTTTATTTAATGCTGAAGAGTTCCCCATACCAACTCTTGAGTAAATAATTACATCACGTTTTGTCAAATTATAAATTTCATTCGGAAAATTCTTCCATAATGCTATTGAGCCAAGACCTTCATGTAAGAAAATTATAGGCTCTAAAGTAGAATTTTTATGAATAAGAGATTTGATTTCAATCTTGTTATCATCAATTATTAGATAATCGTTTATTTCATTCATTATTTGTTCTTAATTTAAATCTTTGTATTTTTCCTGTAGCTGTTTTAGGAAGCTCATCTACAAATTCATACCAGCGCGGGTATTTAAATGGTGTTAATTGCTTTTTAACATGGTTTGTGAGATCAAGTTTTATATTCTCTAATTTTTTTGAATTAGTTTTCAGTATTATATAAGCTTTTGGCTTAATTAAATTATTATTATCTCTATTTGCTACAACTGCAGCTTCCAAAACTTCTTCATGTGTTTGTAAAGCAGCTTCAACCTCAAAAGGAGATACATATTGCCCAGAAACCTTCATCATATCGTCAGCACGTCCACAATAAGTATAAACACCATTTGAGTCACGAATATATTTATCACCAGTTTTTGTCCATTCACCTTTAAATGTTATAGAAGTTTTTTCTGGTTTATTCCAATATGAGCTTGCACTGGAAGGCCCTTTTATTTCCAACTCAGCAATTTCATTATCATTTGCTACTTTTCCATCATCATTAATAAGCCTCGCTTCATAACCTTGTACTGGCTTACCAGATGCCCCAGGAGTAATATTTTCAATTGTATTTGAAATAAATATATGAAGCATTTCAGTAGAACCAATTCCGTCTAGTACCTGTACTCCTAAAAAATTATACCATTTTTCATATAAATTTGCAGGAAGAGCTTCTCCTGCTGAAACAGATAATCGTAAGGATTTAAATAGGTCTGAGTTTATTTGCGCATTTAATAATGCAGCGTAAAGAGTAGGAACTCCAAAAAATAATGTAACAGATTGTTTGTTTATAATATTTGACACCGATTCTGGAGTTGGTCTATCTGCCATTAGCACAGATGTAGCTCCAACACTCATAGGAAATGTAAGCGCGTTTCCAAGCCCATATGCAAAAAATAATTTTGCTGCTGAAAAGCAAATATCATTTTCAGTTATACTTAATACTGTTTTTGCATAATTATCTGATGTTGCAATTAAACTTTTATGCATATGAAGAGTTCCTTTAGGAGATCCTGTAGAACCAGAGGAATATAACCAAAAAGCTATATCATCACCATATGAATTGTATGGAGTTTCCTTATATTCTATAGTCTGATTAATTAAACTTTTTAAATCATTATTATTATTTAAAATAATTAAAATATCATCATTTTTATCAATTATGGGTGTAAATTTATCAATTAAGTGTTCTGATATAATTACAGCTTTTGCATCTGAGTCTTCAATCATATATTTGTAATCTTTACTAGGTAGCAAAGTATTTATACAGATCGGAATAATTCCTGTCCAAATTAGGCCTAAAAATACTATGGGGTAGGATATATTATCGTCCATACAAATTATAACTCTATCGTTAGCATGAATATTTTTATTTGTTATAGAATATGAGAAAGCCTTAACTTTAAGATAAAGGTCATTGTATGTAATTTCTTCATTATTATCTATAAAAGCTATTTTATCTGGGTTTTTAATGATATTTCTGCTTAAAAGATCGTATGCTGCATTATATTTTTTGTTTTTAATTGAGGCCATTTTATAATTGTTCTTTAATATTTTTTGTAAACCATTCTAAGGCTACTTCTTCCGGTAAACTTCCATCTGAAGCATCATGATAGAATGGATCACCTATCTTAGTTGCATTAAGAGAATCTAGCAAATCAGAAAACTTTTTTCCTCCATATGCAAAAGTATCTCTGTATGTCATATCACCTAATCCGAATAATGCATATCTAATATGGCTTAGGTCAGGAGATAATTCTTTCAATTTATTATAAAAATCTTGAGCACTATCTGGAACATCTCCTTGGCCGTAAGTAGAAGAACATATTAAAACCGGATTATTTGCATTAATTAAGATATCTACATCAGCATTGTCTATTTCGATAATATCTGTATCTAAATTATTTTCATTACAATATTCTGCTATATCCTCAGCTGCCATAAGTGCTGTTCCAGTCATAGTAGCCACTAAAATTAAAAGTTTTCCAGAGTCCATAAAAAATTCCTTATTAAAAAAGTTTACATTTTAAATATATATGCATTATAATGCATATATTATTTATCATCTGTTATGAAAGTTGTAAATGAATAATATACAGGAATATAAAAATAATATTTTATTAGAACCATCAAATCCTAATAAAGAGGATGATGAAAACAATATAGGTTTGCTTGTTAAAAAATATCGACTCAAAAGAGGTATGACTCGCCAAGTTTTAGCTAATAAATCTGGAATCTCTCTGAGGTATTTAGCTCAATTAGAAAGTGGAAAGGGAAACCCAACGGTATCTATAATTTCTAATATCTCACATGCATTAAATCTATCTTCCTATGAGTTTTTTTATAATGAAAAAAATATCATTGATACGGATTTGCTTGATTATAGGTTTAAGAGTTTCAATTCTAAACAAAAAAATAAAGTTTTTGAACTCATAAACAAAATGTATAACGAAAATAAGTATAAAAAAAGTAAGAATAAGATCGCTTTTATAGGGTTAAGAGGAGCAGGAAAGTCAACTCTAGGTAATATGTTACATGAAGAGTTTTCTTACCCTTTGTATGAAGCAACCAACGAAATAGAGAAATTAGGAGGCATGAATATAAATGAAATTATTGAACTGGGTGGTCAAGGTATGTATAGGCGTTTTGAATTTGATGTAGTTAAATACTTATTTGAAAATCATAGTAAATTAATTCTTCTTGCAGGTGGCAGTATAGTTTCAGAGGATAAGACTTATAATTATGTTTTAAATAATTATTTTACTATCTGGATTAAAGCTAGTCCTAGTGAACATATGCAAAGAGTATTAAACCAAGGGGACTCACGACCAATGAGTTCTAACCCTAGAGCTATGGATGACTTAAATAATATATTAAATGAAAGAATAGCACTATATTCAAAGGCAGATTTAATAATTGATTCTGAAAATAGGAGTGCAGAAGAAGCATACAAAGATTTAAAGACTAAGTTAGTTTAATTTGATATTTTTAAATAGTGCATTATATTGCATATACTGGAGGTAACTATGATAACTTTTGAAAGAGAACCTGATAGCTATAAACATTGGAAAGTAGAGATTAAAAATAATAAGGCTACTTTATTTTTGGATGTTTCTGAGAAGGATGGAATAAAACCAGGTTATGATTTAAAACTTAATTCTTATGATTTAGGTGTAGATATTGAGTTAAATGATATAGTGCAAAGAATAAGATTCGAACACCCAGAAGTTAAGGTAGTTGTGATAACTTCAAGTCAAGAAAAAAACTTTTCGGCTGGAGCCAATATATACATGTTAGGTCAATCTGAACATACTTGGAAAGTTAACTTTTGTAAGTTTACCAATGAGACCCGAAATGGTTTTGAAGATTCTAGTGAATCTGGGTCTATAAAATTTATAGCTGCAGTGAATGGTATTTGTGCTGGAGGAGGTTATGAAGTAGCTCTGGCATGTGATGAAATTTTACTTATAGATGATAGGTCAAGTACAGTGAGTTTGCCTGAAGTTCCTCTCTTAGGAGTTCTTCCTGGAACTGGTGGAGTAACCAGATTAATTGATAAAAGAAAAGTAAGAAAAGACCTTGCTGATATTTTTTGTACAAATGCTGACGGTGTAAGAGGTAAAAAAGCTGTTGATTGGAAATTAGTTGATTTTATAGCTCCTCCTTCAAAGTTTAATGACCTTATAGAAGACAGAGTGTCTGAAATGACTAAAAAGGTAAAATTACGCGATGGTAAAGAGGGGATTAAACTTAACAAACTTAATAGAAGTATTACTAATGAAGGTATAAATTATGATTTCTTAAAAGCTAAGATCAATAGAGAAGATAGGATAGCTAATATTCATATAATGGGACCTAATTCAAATGATGTATTAAATCTTGATGAAATATTAAAAAAAGGAAGCGATTGGTGGCCGCTAAAATTTGCGAGAGAATTAGAGGATCTTATTCTATTATTAAGAACCAATGAATTAGAGGTAGGAGTTTTAACGATAACCTCAGAGGGAAGTGCTGATGATATTTTAGGTGTTACTTCTCTATTAGAAGATAATAAAGATGTGTGGTTTATGAACGAAATAATAGGCTTGCTAAGAAGAACTTTATCTCGATTAGACTTATCTTCTAGATCTATATTTACAATAATTGATAATGATAGTTGTTTTTCAGGTCTTTTGGCAGAGTTGTTATTTGTTGCAGATAGAACTTATATGCTAAATAATTCCATGTCACCTGACGGCCTTAAAGGTCCTTTTATAACATTAAGTAATATCAATTTTTCTTCTTTAGAGATGGTAAATGGTTTATCTAGACTTGCTACTAGATTTAATAATGATGAATCAAAATTAAGTACATTACGTAATATTGTTGGTGAATCTTTAAATGCTGAAAGAGCATTTGAAGAAGAATTAATTACGGTCATTCCGGATGATTTAGATTGGAATGATGAAATTAGGCTTAGCGTTGAGGAAAGAACAAGTTTTTCACCTGATGCTTTGACAGGTTTAGAGGCTAATTTAAGATTTCCTGGTAAAGAAACATGTGAAACTAAAATATTTGGAAGATTAACTGCATGGCAAAATTGGATTTTCAATAGACCTAACGCTGTGAGTGAAGAGGGGGCCTTAAAATTATTTGGTACTGGCTCCAGAGCTAAATTTGATAATAAAAGGGTATAAAAATGACAAATTTAAACTATCAAGAAAAAATTCCTAACAATGTTGATCTCAGTACTGATTTATCTTTACAAAGAGCATTGGAACATTGGCAACCAAAATTTAAAAATTGGTGGACTGAAATGGGTCCTGAAGGTTTTCAAGCCTCCGATGTTTATTTGAGGACTGCTACATCTGTAGACGCAGATGGTTGGGCAACGTATGGTAAGGTGAAGATGCCTGAATACAGATGGGGCATATTTTTAAATGATAAAGTAGAAGATAGAAAAATTCATTTTGGTGATAATATTGGTGCACCTGTTTGGCAGCAGGTTCCAGGTGATTATCGATCAATTCTAAGAAGACTCATAGTAACACAGGGAGACACTGAGCCTGCTTCTGTAGAACAACAGCGAGAGTTAGGTAAAACATGTCCATCATTATTTGATTTAAGAAACCTCTTTCAGGTTAATGTTGAGGAAGGTAGACACCTATGGGCTATGGTTTATTTATTGCATGCATATTTTGGAAGAGATGGAAGGGAAGAAGCAGAAGCTTTATTAGAGAGAAACTCTGGAGACATTGATAATCCCAGGATACTTGGTACATTTAATGAGCCAATTACGGATTGGGTAAGTTTTTTTATGTTTACCTATTTTACGGATAGAGATGGTAAATATCAGCTCAAATCTCTAGCAGAAAGTAGTTTTGACCCGCTTGCAAGAACATGTCAATTTATGCTTACTGAAGAGGCTCATCATATGCAAGTTGGTGAAACTGGAATTACTAGAATGATACAGAGAACACTTGATGTTATGAATAAATTAAAAACAGATTCTATTGAAGCTGTTAGAAATGCAGGCGCTATAGATTTACAAACTATTCAAAGATATATAAATTTTTGGTTTTCTTCATCTTTAGATTTATTTGGATCAGAGATTTCATCTAATTCAGCAACAGCTTTCGCTAATGGTTTAAAAGGAAGGCCAGATGAAATGAGATATGAAGATCATTCCGAAAAGAACTCAACATTTACTTTTGAAGGTCTATCAATAAAAAATACTATTGAAACACAAACTATACCTATGAGGAATGCTATGAATGAGATAACCAGAAGGGCATACGTTACTGACTGTGAAGTTGGGTTAAAAAGATGGAATAGGATTATAAAAAAAGCAGGCCATGATATTCAATTAAAATTACCTTCAACTAGATTTAGAAGAAATATAGGTATATGGGCAGGTGTTGATGTTAATCCTGAAGGTAAAATTTTAGAAAAAAGTGATTTTGATGCTCAAGTTGCTTCTTGGTTACCTTCTGATCAAGATAAAGAATTTATTAAAAGCTTAATGGTACAAGTTGTAGAAGTTAATAAAACTGCCGGTTGGATTGCAGCTCCTAGCAGAGGCATAAATAATATGGACATAGGCTTTGATTACGTAAATTTAAAATCTTAATTATATGCCTATCCATTCTTTGTGATAGGTTATATTTTTTTTAAATTCATTTTTTGTTCCGTTCCATTTTGTTTCACCTTTACCAATAATAGAGATTTCATTAGCTATCTCTAGAGCCATATTTACGTTTTGCTCTACTATTAAAAGTGAAATATTTTCACTAAGTATTCTTTTTAATATTTCCACAAGTTCTAAAACAATATTTGGTGCAAGGCCCTGAGTAGGCTCATCTAAAAGTATAAGCTTTGGATTAGTTAGAAGTGCTTTACTTATAGCAAGCATTTGTTGTTCTCCTCCTGATAGACTTATCGAATTATTTTGAAGTTTAGATTTTAATTGTGGAAATGACTCTAATACTCTTTCAATATTCCATTTATTATTATTATTATTAATTATATTTAGACTTTCAATTACAGTTAGTGAAGAAAACATACCTCTATTTTCAGGCACCATAGTAAGACCTTTTTCAGCAATTTGATACGTAGATAAACCTTTTAATTTTGTATCTTTAAAAATAATTTCTCCAGAAGATGGTTTTGTTAAATTTACAATAGAACGTAAGGTAGTGGATTTTCCAGCTCCATTTCTACCCAATAAAGCTAAACAACCAGGTTTATCTAAATTTAAATTAACACCCTGTAAAATATGACTTTTTCCATAGTAAGTATTTAAATTTTTAATATTAAGTATAGACATATATATATTAAATCCCTAAGTAAACTTTTTGAACTAATTCAGAATTTTTTACTGCATTAGGACTACCTTCAAATATTAACTTACCTCTATCTAAAACATAAATTTTATCAGCTAAGTTATATATTACCTCCATGTCATGCTCTACTATTATAATTGAATATTCTTTAGAAAGTTTTTTGATTAAATTAATTATATCTTTAGTTTCTGCTGGACTCATACCTGCTGTAGGTTCATCCAATAAGAGTAATCTAGGATTGCAAGCAATAGCTATTCCAAGTTCTAACTGTCTTTGCAGACCATAAGATAAAAATTCAGATTTAATATCTAAATAGTTTTGAAGGCCTATATCTTTTGCTATCTTGATAGCATCTTCAGAAATAAAATTGTTCTTATATAATGGTTTGATAAAATTAAATGAAACCTTATATTTATGGCTGCATGCAATCATTAGACTTTCTTTAACTGTCATTTCTAAAAACAAAGAATTCTTTTGAAAGCTTTGAGATATACCTAATCTTGCTCTTTCTTCAACATTTAGTGCATTTACACTCTTACTATTAAATTCTACATAACCATTATCTTGTTTTATTATTCCAGAAATTACTTTAAATAAAGTACTTTTCCCTGCACCGTTTGGTCCAATAATTGCCAAGCATTCTTTCTTTTCAGATGTGATATTTATATCTTCTAATACAATAGTAGATCCAAATGATTTATTTATATTACTTAATTTTAATATCATTTTAAGAACTACATTTCTTTTTTATACGTTCTATTAATCCCCATAGTCCATCTTGCATAAATAATACTACTAATATAAATCCAAAACCAATCACTAACATCCACCAATTAATAATATTTGATAATTCATGTTGAATTATATGAACTACTGAAGCACCTAATATAGCTCCAGAAATTGATCCTATTCCTCCAACTATAATCATAATTAATCCTTCACCAGATACTGTCCAATGAGTAAGTTCAGGAGAAATAAATCCATTTAATTGAACATATAATGATCCAGCCAAAGATGCTATACCTGCAGAAATACTAAATGCTATAGCTTTATATGTCTTTTTATATGCTCCTATTGCGGATGCTCTATCACTGTTCTGCCTAATAGCATCTAAATTTCTACCAAGAGGAGCATCAGTGACCTTAGAAATTAAAAGATAAACTATAACTAGCCAGAATATGGTGTAAAATGAAAAAATTAATGGTTGATTTAGATCTATGTAAAAAGAAGATAGATCTGGTCTAAGTATACCAGTTATTCCATCAGATCCTCCTAATAATTCTGAAGTAAATACCCAGGCATGAAACATTTCTCCTAAAGCTAATGTTACCATTATAAAAAATATTCCATCTAATAATACGATAAAATAACCTATTATTAGAGCTATAAATAGACCAATAATAATAGAGAAAAACATGGAATAGAAGGGAGGTATTCCGTAATTAGTGGAAAGTACAGCAGTTGCGTAGGCCCCAATACCTAAGAACATTGCATGACCTAGAGAAACCATTCCTCCTCTTGAGGCAATAAAATCTAAACTAATAGCAAAAATAGATAAAATTGTTATTTCTGCTATAAAAAATCTAGTAAAATAACCACCAAATATATTAAATATAATTGATAAAAGAACTAGAATTACCATTACTTGAAGTCTTAATTTAGGATTATAATTAACTGCTCTCATTATCTCTTAAACAATCCATCAGGTCTAAATAATAGAGTTAATGCCATTACAGCATATATTATTATTTGTGCTAATTGCGGAATATATACTTTACCAAAACTATCAACGAAACCAATTAATAAGGCTCCTACTATAGCTCCTTTTAAGCTTCCAGGTCCACCCACTACAACCACAATTAAAGTAAGAACTAAGACTTCCATATCCATTCCTGGCTCTACTCCCAATATTGGAGCTACTGTTATACCCGCGAGTCCAGCTAAACCACACCCAAGTGAGAATGTGTAAAATAAAATTTTATCTGTGTTAATTTTAAGTAGTCTGGCTGCTTCAGGATCATCTACAGATGCTCTTACTTTTGCACCTATAACAGTTTTTTCTAAAATAAAATATAAACAAAATAAGACAAATATACCAACAAAAATTACAAACAATCTATATGAGGGGTAGGGGTCATTAATTAAAATAATCGACTTTGATAGTAATTCAGGAGCAGATATAGAATGACTCATTGTACCCCAAATTAGTCTTACTGAGTCTAAACCAATGTAAATTAATCCAAATGTAAGTAATACTTGTTTCATAGGGTCAGCATTTTGAATATGCTTAAATAAAATATTATATAAAAATGCACCAATTAGCGCAGTAATTAATGGAGAAAAAATAAGAGCTAACCAAAAAGAATCAAAATAACTCCATATGGATAAACCAATATATGCTCCAATCATATAAAGGCTGCCGTGAGCTAAATTAACAATTTTCATTAATCCAAATATTATGGTTAGACCAACGGCTAATAAAAATAACGTCATGCTAAATTGTAGTGCGTTAAGAAATTGAATTAATAACATAAGTTATAGCCTAAATATTACATTTTTTACCAGGAGCCTTAACAGCTTTTATTGTGTCTAAAACTTTTAATTCGGGACCTTTCTCTCCAGCTATTACTTCAAATATATATATATTCTGTATTACATTATTTGTTTTTTTATCAATAGTTAGAGGTCCTCTTGGTCCATTTATTGAAACTGTTCTAATTGCTTCAGCAAGATTATCTTTATTTGTTACATCCCCAGATAAGGATTTTATAGCTTCAATTATAACTTTACCAGAATCATAGCCCTGTACCGCAAATTCAGAAGGAATTCTTCCGAATTTACTTTTATATGAGTTTATAAATATCTTATTTGCTTCAGTATCAATTGATGGAACATAATTTAAACTTCCAATAAAGCCAATTGCAGCATCTTTTTGCGCAGGAAGAAATAATGGAGATGTAGTCCATCCTGCCCCAGTGAGCTTCATTACTTTGGATAAACCAAACGAATGCGCTTGTTTTATGAAATTTATAGCTTCTCCACCTGCATAAAATACATAAACCGCATCTGCTCCACTTTCTTTAACTCTAGCTAAATAAGGTCCAAAATCTTTTGTTTTTCGAAATGGAGTGTATTCTTCACCTAATATTGCACCACCAGCTTCTGTAAATTTCTCTTTAAATGCATTCATCATTTCTTTTCCAGCAGCATAATTGGGAGCCAATAAAAAAGCAGTTTTAATACCTTGATTAGCTAGCCATGATCCCATAGGAGCATTAATTTGGTAGTTAGAGAATGAAATTCTAGTTATAAATTTAGAGCATTTTTCATCAGTTAATACATTTGCTCCAGCATTAGGTATTATTAATGGAGTTTTTGTTTGGACAACAATATCACGTAAAGCTAGTGCAACCGATGAAGAAACTGGTCCTACTAAAATATCTACTTTATCTGACGAAATTAATTTTCTACTTTTTTGTAAGGCTATATTTGGTTTTACTTCTGTATCACCCTTAATAATTTCAATAGTATTACCATTTATTTTATTACCTATCTCATCGAATGCTAAAGACATTGCATTTGTAATTTCTTCTCCCAATACGGTGTAAACCCCTGAGTATGGAAGCAAGGTTCCAATTTTTATAATATCTTTAGAATAAGATATTGAAGATGAATATACTGAAAAAAGTATAATAAATATGAATCTAAAAAAGATATTTTGTGTATTCATTTTTTGTCCCCATAAACATAAGTTAATACTTTTAAAGTAATACATACTTTAATTGACAATGTGAATTAATGTTTTTACTTTTTTAATTTATTAATAAAGTATTGACTACTTTAATTACTACTTATATATCAATTATTGTGTCCCCTTCGTCTATCGGTTAGGACACCAGGTTTTCATCCTGGAAAGAGGAGTTCGATTCTCCTAGGGGATACC